>CALISW010000175.1 GCA_938041655.1 uncultured Thiotrichales bacterium
CAAACGCTTTGACTTCGCCTCCCATCTTCTCTGACATCACTTTTGTTAAGGCCGCCGTTAAGGTGGTCTTTCCATGGTCTACGTGACCGATCGTTCCCACATTCACATGGGGTTTATTTCTTTCGAATTTTTCCTTTGACATGCTAAGTACCTATACCTTATTAATATGTAAGCAACCAGCTCCTAAAAATGGAGCCCATAACCGGAGTCGAACCGGTGACCTCGTCCTTACCAAGGACGCGCTCTACCGCCTGAGCTATATGGGCCTGTTACCAAAACCCGTCATATGGAGCGGGTGATGGGAATCGAACCCACATAATCAGCTTGGAAGGCTGAGGTTCTACCATTGAACTACACCCGCCTTATTACGACGATCAAACCCTGATCTCTCCACACTTAACGCCTTTAGCCTACAAGGCATTTTGGTGGAGGGGGAAGGATTCGAACCTTCGAAGCACGAGGCGACAGATTTACAGTCTGTTGGGTTTGACCGCTCCCCAACCCCTCCAAAAAGCTAGCGCGCGATTGTCGTATATCGACTACCCCGTGTCAACAGCCATTTCAAACGAGTTTTAGCTGATATTTCAGTTGATTGTGGGAAATCTCTCAAATCCTACTTATAAACAGAAACATTTTATGGATTCAGAGAGTAATAGTCATCCGCAAGGATCCCCGCTATGCTGCGTTTTTTGGCTTTAAGACTGGGGAAAATGCCAGATTCAGCACTTTCAGGAATTCTTGCCGACACGTGGTGGTACGGGCTTAGCAAACGCTGTAGCTCTGAGGATTTTGAAGAATTAGCCAGGCTCAGAGTCTCACAAGGGTTCAACTGTATCCAATTAGTTGTGGGCATCCCCCCAGAAACAGGGCCGGAGAACCGCTCCAACTGGAGTGAATCAGGCGCGGCATGGACCATTTCAGGTGAAATTAATCAGAAATATCTCTCTCTGGCTGCCACCCGGGTGCAGTTATTAAACTCACTGGGACTCAAAGTGATCATTTATGGCGGCTGGGGCTATCAAATTGAGTGGCTCGGCAGCACCAACATGATCGCCTGGTGGAAAGCCATTCATGCTGCACTTCACGAGTTCAATGTTGAGTACTGCCTGACCGGTGAGTTGGACTTATGGCTAGATCAACCAAACAGGTTGCTTCCCGACAAAACTACGGATGACTTAGCAACAAACAGTGCGCCAACTTCCTGGTTAACAGAAAAGTATCGCTGGTATCTCGGTCGACACCTAAAATTAAAACAACGCACTCGACTATGGAAAGAAGTCATCGCTGGCTTACCGGCTGACATTCAAAAGTCATTTATTGTTCACCCAACCATAACAAGCTCCGGCAAGTCATTAATGAACAACGACGTGGTAATTGAAACCATCATGACCGGTCACGATGAAAAAAATCGAAATGCATTATGGCAACGCCCCGTCAACGCACTTAAAAAGCACGAAGCAGTCATCAATCTCGAACCTTGGTATGAAGGTATCAATGACAACTTTGGAACAGATGACCAGTTGTTTGCCTACTGGTGTTCCATGCTCAGTGGTTGCGAAGGATTCTGTTACGGCGCGCAAGGGGTTTGGAATATGGGTGATGGAGTATTTCTATCACACTGGGGAAAACAAAGTTTATCTGAAGCCAGAGAATTGAAGACACCACACCTGCTTGGAGAATCCCACAAACTTATAAGACAACAGCTGAGTGATGAGCGATTACAAAAACCCATTATTCAACTAGAAGGTGATACTTTACTCAGCATTCAGAATCGCAGTGAATCAACTCAGTTCGAATTTATTCCTGATGCCAGCAAGTTCACTGGAACACCAGCCGGGCTCATATGGTTACCCGGCAAAGCTATCTTCAGCACCAAACCACCAGCAAATGGTGCAATGGTGTTAATCAACCCGCTTGATCAAGCTCCTGAATAAAGCGGTTCGAATCTTCGATAGAGCGATTCATGTCGGAGATCAAACGTAGAATGTCTGACTCCAGACCGGAAAACTCTGAACGCAAGGCACCGATAGCCTGAGCATTTAGGTTGTGCTTCAAGAATAAAACATTATCGCGAAATGTTTTTAAAACTGGCTGCATGCTCTGCTCGGCTTTACGCATGGTTCCCATTAACTCATCATAACGACGCTCGGTCTCCTGTTTCTTCTGCTCACTAGAGCGACGCAAGTTAGCGTTCTCATAAAGGTCCAACTCTTCTTGCCACTCTTTAAACAATGCATTCGAAACCGATTCAACTTTATTGATACGACTGCTTACCTCATCAGCAGCATCTTTGCTATCTTCATACTCGGCATCCAGTCGCTCATAGGCTGTTTTTAAATCTGTATTTTGCATCTGAACGACAGAAGCGAATTCTTCCAAGGCTGACTTAAACTGCTCTTGCGCCTCGGTTTGTGAATCTCTGGCATTTTCAACACGGGTCACCATTAAATCACGCTTCGGAATCCCCACTTTTTCCAGCGCATCATAATAGGTCGATGCACAAGCACTAAGGCTCAATGAGATCAGTATTAACAGGGCTATTTTAATATTTTTCATGGGTGACTCCATCAGTCTATTTGATGACATTATAGTAATTGTTAGTGCTTGAGGTTGTCAGGAGATGTGAAATGGTGCCGACAGAGAGACTTGAACTCCCAACCTACTGATTACAAATCAGTTGCACTACCAGTTGTGCTATGTCGGCATGTCATTTCAACAGACGCGCATGATACTGCATCAGCGTTTAGCGGGCAACGCACAGATGCGAACTACAGCACTAATTAAACTTTATACCTCACATTCTATCCGAGTGAGCTTGATCTCTTTGCTCAGCCCGTCAACTTCCCACGCCGCGTTCTTAATCGGTGACTTGGTTTCCAGATCCAGCCACCAGTACTCTCGCTGCCTTTCTCTGGTCGCGACCTGTGGCTTGAAGCCCAGTCTGGCAATATCTGTTTGTCTACGGTCTGCAAACGATTTCTTATTGTACAAACCGAGAGAAATACCATTCTTCTCTTCATCGGCGCTGATAATGAAGTAATCCTTGATGCCATTCTCAGCCAATACTTTAGAGGCTGCCTGTGCTGTTTCTTTATCCGGGTAGGCTGGTAAGTAGACCCAGAAAGCTCCCTTTATTTGCCGCATCTCTTTACGATTTTTTACCGCCAGTTTGTTGTCTTCCAATGCCAGTCGCGCTGATTTGGCAACCCCTAAATCACTGAAAGGTCCAATGGTCAGGCACTCACCTTTACCAGCTAAGCTTGATGGTGCTGGTGGCGCATTATTCGATGCGGCAATTTGTGTTACTTGATCGGCCTTCGCACCGCTCTGCTGCTGAGGGGTTTGTGTTGGCTCACCATTCCGCACTTCATTTGATAGTGGTTCCGGCTGAAGACCAGATCCAGAGCCAAGCTTGTCCTGAATTGATTGGGCCGTGACCTCAAGGGGCACATGGCTGGTCACTGCAGGCGGTCGTTCCAACTCATTAAGAGTCACTAATAAAGGCACGCCTTTTTCACCACGATAAACTACCGGATCATCCTGTTCAGGCTCAAAAAAACGACTGTACGCAAAGTACAGTAAGTTGGCTAAAATCAATGCAATGATGAGTTTTTTCATTGTTCCTGTTGCAGCAAATATTTCATGCCCTGCATTACCAGCTCAGGGATGATTGAAATAGTCTCATCTCTACCGATATCAAGCAACACATGCTGACCACCGGTAATATAGGATTGGGTATTTTCAGGTAATTTATCCAACATCTGCTGCCTGACTCCCCATACCGATGCTCGCCACGCATTCAAAGTACCTGCGCTCACGGCAGCATTGGTGGATAAGGGAAACGTCATAGTTTCTGTATCTAGCTCATTAGCCTGAATATCATCTGTACCCGCCAACAACGCCTCTCGCTGCAACTCAAGACCAGGGAAAATCACACCACCCAAATGTTGAAGTTTGCCATCAAGCGCATCGACAGTTGAAGCGGTACCCAAATCGATTACGATTGCTGCACCACTCGCTAAAGAGATTGCACCTAATAGTGCCAGTTGACGATCTATTCCCAATGACGAACGTGAATCATACTCGGTATTTAAAAAAGGCTGCACATCCCGCCAGCTAATAAACCTCAGGTCGTAACCGCGCTGCTCTAATCCTTGAACCAGGGTTTGATTTAACTCAGGCTTACGCACACTGGAAATTACCAACTCACTTCCCACATTAAATTGCTTGATGCAAGCATCAACTTCAGCCGCGCCAGCATCCGTGTTTTCCAGCGTGACAAACTTGTCGATGTGTTTTGCATCGGCAATTTTTACGCGCGAGTTCCCAAGGTCGATTAAAATCATTTTACTATCCGCAGTGATATTTCAGCACTGTTAAAAACCTCTACTTTATTATCTATCTCAACCTGTAAATTACCTGTAGCATCGATACCGCGAGCCACCCCGCTACGCACTCGACCTTGAACATCAATGTCTACAGCCTGATTGTAACTCAGATCATGATTAGACCAGTCATCTAATAATTGCTTGATGTGCCCGGACTCAATTGTTTTCATAGTCTCATAGATAGCGGCGATCACATCGATCACCAGGTTATTTCT
The DNA here is from genome assembly GCA_938041655.1 of uncultured Thiotrichales bacterium. Taxonomy (GTDB): domain Bacteria; phylum Pseudomonadota; class Gammaproteobacteria; order CAZUMV01; family CAZUMV01; genus CALIRD01. Next base: position 4,604 of record CALISW010000175.1, read on the forward strand.
ATTAATAGTTGAACCGGTTTCTTTTTCGATAGTGGTGGCCGCTACCGGCAAGTCATCAGGAAACTCCTGCGCATGCACATTGATGCCAACACCAATCACCAGCTTAGCCAGGCTGCCATCAGTTTTAGACTCAATCAATATACCGCCAATTTTTCTCTGCGAGGCATACAAGTCATTCGGCCATTTCATGCCTGCATTTTTAACTCCATTTTTTTGAAGAACCGACACCATTGCCGCCCCTATACACAAACTGATCGCCGGGTGCAGCAAGTCCATTTTCAGATCCCAGCCAAATGAGAGGTACAGGTTTTTACCAATCGGCGATAGCCATTGTCGTTGGTGCCTGCCTCGACCAGCACTTTGATGCTCACAAAGTAAAATAGCTTTATCGACTAATCCGGATTCAGCAAGCACAGTATTGGTTGATGACAAAGTATCTGCGACCGTAACGCAAAGCCCTTTGTAATTCGATAACCCATTCAGAATACGATTACTATCCAGGCAATCGAATGGGTTGATCCAGTAAATGACATCTTGATCTCTCTTTATAATGATTCCGGCATTACTCAACTGCTGGAGATGCTCACCAAGAAGATCCGATGAGATGCCCGTTTTATGCGCTAAATCTCGAAGGCTTAGCGGCTTTCCAGATGCAAGTGTGAGCAAGATACTGTTATTCATCATCATTTCGGGGTATTTTTATGTTCTGTACTTTTTGCAACACCAGCTCATAGAAGAAGTGAAGAAGTGTTTATGCTCAATTTTCGATCAACCTGCTTCATTATACTGACTTTATTGAATTTCAATATCTCGTCAGCATTCGCTGGTGATCGCGTTTATGAATATACCGATCCTAATGGTGGAATCATATTTTCAGATCGCAAAAAACACGATGCCAAATTGGTCAAAGTAAAATATTACGGTCGCCCCGCTGCTAAAGTATCTTGTGTTGGTGATGACAGTACCATGATGGCCTCACGCATGAGTAGCTACCAACCCTATATCGACAAGTATGCGAAACAATACAGCATAGACCCTGATCTGGTCGTTGCCGTGATTAGAACCGAGTCCTGCTTTGATCGCAAAGCCGTTTCACGAGTCGGCGCCCGCGGCTTGATGCAATTAATGCCTGCCACTGCAAAACACCTGGGCGTAAAAGACAGCTTCGATGCCGAACAAAATATTAAAGGCGGAGTTAAATACCTGCGCGAGATGTTAGATACATTTGATCAGGACCAAAAACTGGCTCTAGCTGCCTATAACGCCGGTCCGGGGGCTGTCACAAAGTACAAGGGCATCCCGCCCTATAAAGAAACTCAGAATTACGTTAAGAAAATTACTGCTCAATACAATCAGGCAGGCTAAGCTGCTATCTAACTTCAGTAGTACACACAGTCAATACATTTAAATGCTTGATCACGACGACAAATCCCCGGAAAGCGGTTCTGAAAAACTCATTGTTTTGATATTTTCCAGTGCGTTCCTGATTCTCATGGGGCTGGAGATTGCCAGTAATTTCACACCTCGCAAAGCTGGCGGCATTTTGTTTATTTTCTTCTGGTTTCCATTATTGGTATTACATGAATTTGGACACGCAGTCGTCGCCAGATTCTTTGGCTGGAAGCTCCATGAAATCGTGATCGGTTTTGGCAAACAACGAAAAGAATTCGCCGTAATGGGAACTCAGCTCAAAGTGAAAACTTTCCCACTGGAGGGTTTTGTAAGGTGCGAACCTGTCAATGTGCAGTATTCAAACTGGAAACATGCATTGATATTTTTTGCCGGGCCCGGTATCGAGCTATTACTGGTTGCAATCATCGGGCTGATAATAGGCTTCGACCAACTCTTTAAGCTTTCAGATAACTACACCATTATTGCCTTACAAAGTTGTGCCTATGCCGCTTTAATGGGAGCAATCATCAACTTGATTCCATTTTCCTCTGAACATGACGGTAAAAGTTCAATGAGTGATGGTGCTGGAATTCTCGCGTGCTTGTTTGGTAGCAACAGAGAAAGTTAGCACCACAATCAAGTCTAAATTACCGGCATGCTGCTAAGTGTCTAGCTCTACTAACGACCGATTTTTCGCATTTTGTTGTTCTTAAATACAGTAGGAATATATGTAGATTGGCCAGCATTGGTAGTACAACCAATATCAGAAATGTAACGACACAGAACATCTCCCCGTATACTAGAAAATCAGGCGGCAATATTCCTCCTAACGATTCAAAAAAAACATTCATATAGCGATACATCATTACTATTGAAAGATTGCCAATAGTGAATCCGGTAAGCATGACACCCAGGTTTCTATATGTTGTTAAAGCTCTTTCTTCAATGTCTGTTAGTGCTAATACCATTGTGGCTGAGCCTATTATGAAACCTGAAAATAATACGAGTGGTCCTGCAGTTTTCCATGCTTCGGTGAGAGTCACACCTGTATGAGCCGTCTCAGAAAAACCATCTGTTACTAAGCCAATAAACATGAACAGGTAGTAGGGGCAAACTGCACCAAAAAAGGCGAAAGCAACCAACCCATAAAATAGATTAGAAAATAGAAATTCGAGTGGTAGTAATAATGCTGTTTTGTTTTTCATCGTTTAGTTCCTCTATAAGTTAAGAGGAACTATGAGATACACGGATTGCAGGAACCTCCGGACTTATCTTATTTACACCAATATTTAGTATATCTCACTAAATCAACAACTTGGCGGATTCCGGAATGATAAAACTGCAGTATCTACAATAGAAAATGGCTGAATCTCGGGCAGAAAAAAACCCCGCTTGAAAACAAGCGGGGCTTTCTAATTGAATCCTGGCAATGTCCTACTCTCACATGGGGAGACCCCACACTACCATCGGCGCTGAACGGTTTCACTTCCGAGTTCGAGATGGTATCGGGTGGTTCACA
>CALISW010000176.1 GCA_938041655.1 uncultured Thiotrichales bacterium
GGTTGGCGGCATCATTGCGATCCATGCGTTCCAGTTGGCATTGATGGATGAAGAAGCTCAGCGCGATGTCTATGGTGATGATCCGGATGCTTGTATTTCCAGTTCGTACAATCCGGTCGGTGGTAAGACTGAAGTTGTGGATGGTGGTATTAATTTAAGTGGTCGATGGGGTTGGAGTTCGGGTTGCGATCATTGTGACTGGGTCTTGTTGGGTGCCATTATTCCCGGTGAAGGCTATAGAACATTTCTGGTGCCGCGTGCTGATTACGAGATCGAAGATACCTGGCATAGCATGGGTCTACATGCGACCGGTTCAAATGACATTGTCATCGACAAGCCGGTATTTGTGCCGGACTATAGAACGCACAAGCAGATGGATGGTTTCAACTGCATGAATGATCAAGAAAACCCGATGTACAGCATGCCGTGGGCGCAAACCTTTGTGCGTGTGGTTTCTACTCCGGCTATCGGTGCGGCACGTCATGCATTGAGGCTGTTTGTAGAGAATGCCAGCACCAGTAGTACTGACCCGACCAAGTTGGTAGGTGATCCTGATGTGTTACGTCGGGTGGTTGAGGCAGAGAACCTTATTGATCAAGCTGAATCAATTATGTTGCGAAATTTTGATCGCATGATGGATTTGATTAACGCTGGCGAAGAAGTGCCACTACTCGACCGTGTCAGGTATCGCTATCAGGCATCGACCGTGATTAACGACATGATGGAAGCGGTTGACCTATTGTTCGATGCAGCTGGTGGACGCAGTGTTTTCCAGGGATCAGAAATTCAAAATATCTGGCACGACATTCATATCGCACGTGCTCATGTCGCCAATAATCCGGTTGGCTTTGCTAGAAACTGGGGCAACATGATGCTGGGTGGCGAAAACCAGGATTTCTTCATCTAGTTAATAAGCGGGAATAGCAATGTCCAATCATAAGCCGCCACAGGGTGAAACAGTCACAGTAGGCGAGTATCAGATACACACACTGTCTTATGGTTCCGGACCGGCCGTGGTTTTCTTACACGGTAGTGGACCTGGCGCCAGTGCTTACAGCAATTTCAAACTAAATATTGATGCGGTGGTTAATGCCGGGCATCGTGCTGTGCTAATCGACATGATTGGTTTTGGTTATTCGAGCAAGCCAACGGATTGCGATTACACCACAGCATTATTTGCCGATACCACTAAAGGCGCGTTAGATGCGTTGGGTATAGACAAGTGTTCATTAGTCGGTAATTCACTCGGCGGTGCTATCTGTATCCGTTTGGCGCTTGATAACCCTGCGATGGTAGAACGTTTGATCATGATGGCGCCGGGTGGGATTGAAGAGAAGGAAACGTATTTTGCTATGCCGGGTATTGCCAAGATGGTGAGCAGTTTCGTCGATGGCGGTCTTGATCGAGATGGCTTGAGAAATGTACTGCACACCTTGGTGTTTGATAATAGCGTGGTGACGGATGAGCTGGTTGAAGAGCGCTTCTGTATTCTTGAAAATCAGCCGCCGGAAGTCCTCTCCAGAATGATTGTTCCCAATATGGATGCTGAGTTAAAAAACATCAGTTGTCCGGTATACGGTTTCTGGGGTGAGCAGGATGAAATGACGCCCGTCAGTGGTGCGCATAAGTTGTTGCAGGCATGCCCGGACTGTCAATTTACACTGCTGGCGAATTGCGGCCACTGGGTGATGGTTGAGCACGACCAGCTGTTTAACAAGCATCTCATCGACATCCTGAGCTAAGTCTCAACTGGCAGCCTTTCATGCTGATTTGCTGTCGGCTTCAATGCGTTAAATTCGTAAGAAAAGAATTAGAAAATTACGCATATAGCGTAAACAACTTGTTATAATTGCTCAAATTCTTATAAATACTAGGAAATACTGACGATGACAGTAGCCAGCCTTGGATATGTCGGACTATCTATGCAAGATCCCTCAGCCTGGAACGAGTATGGCAATAACATACTTGGTTTAATGACGGCGGCGGACTCATCGGCAGAGCGAGTTCTGTTGCGTATGGATGATCATCCTTACCGTTTGTTTGTCGAGCACGGTGATGAGGATAAATTGATCTCTACCGGTTGGGAGTTTGCCGATAGTGGTGCATTTGAAGCGGTAATCGCCAACATGCAAGCAGCCGGTGTTGATGTGCATCGAGGTGATGCGGAAGGTGCCGCCTTACGTTGTGTTACCGAGTATGCCGTTACGGTTGATCCGTCAGGAAATCCGGTCGAGGTCTATTACGGTAGAACCAATCTGCAAGACGATTTTGTCTCGCCGCTGGGTGTCGATAGTTTTGTTACCGGTGACATGGGTATGGGTCATGTTGTAATACCTGCGCCTAATCAGGATCAGACCCATGAGTTCTATAAAACGGCGATGGGTTTTGGCGACAGTGATGAATTGATTCTGCCACCGCCAGCTGAAGGCGCGCCGGAAATGCGAATTTTGTTTATGCATGCTGCCAACCAGAGACATCACAGTCTTGGTTTATTCAACTTCCCGTCACCAACCGGCATCGTGCACATGATTTTTGAAGTGCCGGATATCGATACTGTTGGCGCTTGTCTGGATCGAGCCAACGCGGCTGACGTTCCTATGATGGCAAGCCTCGGACGTCATGAGAATGACAATGCCTTGTCGTTCTATATGTTTGGCCCCGGTGGTATAGGTGTTGAATATGGCTGTGAAGGGAAACTAATTGATTACAAGAACTATCAGGCAACCAAAAGTACCCTTGGCGATATCTGGGGTCACGATTACGCTCCGCCGGTAACGGAATAATAATGAATAAATTACAAACATCTCAGCAGGCAATCAGCACGCTGCAAAGTGGTATGACTATTGGTGTTGGTGGCTGGGGCCCAAGACGCAAGCCAATGGCGTTAATCCGTGAACTCTTGCGTTCAGATATTACTGACCTGACGGTAGTCGCTTACGGTGGTGCCGATGTCGGTATGTTGTGCGCTGCCGGCAAAGTTAAAAAACTCATCTTTGCTTTTGTCTCGCTGGATTTTATTCCGTTAGAGCCATACTTTCGACAAGCGCGTCAAAACGCCGCCATTGAAGTGATGGAGATTGACGAAGGTTTGATGTTGTTGGGTTTACGCGCCGCGGCGATGAAGGCGCCTTTCATACCAACCGCGGTTGGTTTGGGAACCGATGCTTTGGCTGGCAACGCCGAGATTCAAAGTATTGATTCACCCTATGATGATAAAGAATGGCTGGCAATGCCGGCGCTAAATCTGGATGCGGCGTTGGTGCATGTTGATCGTGCTGATAACCGTGGCGTGTGTCAGATCAATGGCCCCGACCACTATATGGATGATGTCTTTGTGCGTGCGGCCGAACATGTGATTGTTTCCTGCGATGAGTTGGTTGAAACCTCGCACTTTCATCAGGATTCCAAGCAGGCTCATTCGGTATTTTGGGAGCGTAGTTGTACCAATATTGTGGTGCATACACCTTACGGTGCGCACCCCAGCTCTTGCACGCCACTGTATGGTCTGGATGCCGCGCATTTTAAAACCTATGCCGCGAGTGTTAAAGCAGAAGGGGGTTGGCAATCGTACTTCGATGAGTATGTGGGTATCAGCGAACAAGATTATCTTGAAAAAGTAGGTGGGGCGGATTCGGTCAAAGCATTGCCGCTACCGATTTACTAGAGGATTATGAAATGAGTGATATTGAAAATAATCCGTTAGCTGATCTGTTGATTTGCGCCGCTGCCAGAATCTGGCAAGATGATGGTGAAGTGTTGGCATCGGGCATTGGTTTGATACCACGTATTGCAGCTTCGGTTGCCATGACTAAAAATCCTGACTTGATGATGACTGATTCAGAAGCGTACATCGTCAGTGAGCCAGTACCTGTTGGTAAGCGTAATGGTTATCAGCCGCAGTTTGAAACCTGGATGGGGTTTTCCAGAGTGTTTGATACGCTATGGGGTGGCGGGCGACATGCTCTGGTAGGGCCAACACAAATTGATCGTTTTGGTCAGGCAAATATTTCGGCAATCGGTGACTACAACAAGCCCAAAGTACAGATGTTGGGCATGCGTGGTTTTCCCGGTAATTCCATGAGCCATGCCAACTCATTTTTTGTACCGTCGCATAACACGCGTGTCTTTGTAGAGGGTGAGGTAGATACAGTCTGCTCGATTGGCTATAACCCTGAGCGTTTGCCACGTGGCTATAGTTTTGATGATATTGATATACGCCAGATCATCACCAATTTGTGCGTGCTCGATTTTGCAACAGAAACTAAAGCCGTGCGTATACAAAGCCTGCATCCGGGTGTGAGCGTTGATGATGTGCTCGAAAATACGGGCTTTCCATTAGAGCACGCCGATGACCTGCCAATTACGGCAGCACCTACGGACGAAGAGCTCGAGATTTTGAACAAAGTTGATCCGAATAACTTACGTCTCAAGGCGATTTGAGTATGGCTGGAAAACCGATTAAAGCGGCGGTCGAGGGTTGGTTTACACTCGATGAAAAAAACCCAAAGCTGTTAGGTAATCAGTGTGTCAGTTGCGGCACCTATTATTTCCCGCAGCATTCCAATTACTGTCGTAATCCGGATTGTGAGTCCGAAGAGTTCAAAACTATTGAGTTAAGCAGCAAAGGCCATATCTGGTCTTACTCCAATGCTGAATATGCGCCACCCGAACCCTTTGTTGCCAGTGATCCGCATGAAGTGTTTGCAGTGGCTGCGGTAGAACTGGAAAAAGAAAAGCTCATCATACTTGGGCAGATGGTAAAGGGTGTAACGGTTGACGATGTCAGTATTGGTACTGAAGTTGAATTGACGCTCGAGACTCTGTTTGAGGATGAGGAGCATAACCACATTGTCTGGAAATGGAAGCCTCTGGCAGGAGGTGCAGCATGAGTAATCAAGTTGCGATACTTGGTGTGGGTATGCACCCATGGGGTAAGTGGGGTAACAACTTCGTTGAATACGGTGTCAAAGCTGCTCGAGAAGCCATGGCTGATGCTGGCGTTAACTGGAAAGATGTCCAATTTGTTGCCGGTGCCAATACCATGCGCTGCGGCTATCCCGGTTTTGTTGCCGGAGCGACCTTTGCCAAAGCACTGGGCTGGAACGGCGCGCAAATCTCAAGTAGTTATGCTGCCTGTGCATCGGGTTCACAAGCGCTTAATTCAGCCCGCACTCAAATTTTGTCCGGCTTTGCAGATGTGGCGTTGGTGGTTGGTGCAGACACAACCCCGAAAGGATTTTTAAAACCACAAAAAGGAGATAGGCCGGATGATCCAGACTGGTTACGCTT
>CALISW010000177.1 GCA_938041655.1 uncultured Thiotrichales bacterium
GACATTCTTTCAGTTTAATACAGAGGGCAAAATTTCTAAAAGATGGTCTAATCATGACCATGCGTTTCGTATGAAGCAACTACTCGGTGATAAAGGAGCTAAAGAGGGCTCAAAAGTATCCGCGATATTGAATGGGCCCGGGATGAGTGAGTCCGAGGTGCTCAAAAAGCTGCGGGAGATGACCGACGCCTTCAACCTTGTAACGTCTCCTGATGAGAGACTCTCTCAATATCTCTCCTTTTTTCGAGAGGACGTATTGGTCCATGGTCTGGCACAAACCTCCGGAGATCGAAGACAACTCTCTGACCACCTTGAAAAAATCTGGAATGCGTTTCCTGATTTGACGCGCGTTGACGAGGCACAGCTGACAGCATGGTCATTCGGAGCAGTCCGTTGGAGGGCTCTGGGATCCCATCGGGGTGATTTTGATGATCATGCGGCATCGATGCAACCGACTTTACTCAAAGGTGAAGCGATCATGAAGTTCGACATTACCGGCAAAATATCTGAAATCTGGATCAACGATGATCCTGTTGTTTTTGAGTAATTTTTAAGCACTCTTCTCCACATATGCAACTAGATTGAATTCCTAACACTAGCTGAATTAATAATTGTAGGTGACACTTGAAGAATATATATCATGAAGGAAATCGCAAACTACAAGATCAATTTGATTCGCGAAAACTTGCCGATCGCTTGAGCGACATAACGGTACACGAAGAGATAACAGAACGAGATAGAGAGTTTATTGAGGCTCGCGATATGTTCTTTATAAGCACCATTGATGTTGATGGTAACCCAACGGTTTCCTATAAAGGTGGCCAAACAGGGTTTGTTAAAATCGTCGATGATAAGACCATTGCATTTCCGGACTATGACGGTAACGGCATGTTTCTTACAACTGGCAACATTACTATCAATAAAGATGTTGGCTTGCTCTTCATAGATTTTGAAAACCCCATGCGACTCAGGGCACATGGTATAGCCACTGTTGATACAAATAGTTTCTTGCTAGATGAATACCCTGAAGCCAAATCTATCATTTTAATCACCATCAAAAATTTGTTTATCAATTGTCCTCGATACATACACAAGTACGAGAAGCTGGAAACATCAAAGTATGTCCCTTCGACACAACATGAAACTCCAACGCCACACTGGAAGGAAATGGATGAATTCAAAGAGGTCCTACCTAAGACACCTAAAGACGATTGATTTTTTAAGAATATGTTAAGTAGGCAACTCATGATCACATACAAAATCCTCCTTAAAACTATTGCCATTATAATTGTCATCTCACTTGTCTCGTGCACAACCAATACAGACTCTCAGAATGACCACGCTGAAACTGTAAGAAAACCAAACGTTCTGCTCATTGTTGCAGATGATTTAGGTTATACCGACTTGGGTGTTTTTGGCAGCGAAATCCCAACACCACATATTGACAGCCTTGCTAACAATGGCGTGCTGTTTTCAAACTTTTATACCGCCCCAAATTGCTCCCCCTCCAGAGCCATGATTTTGTCCGGCACAGATAGTCATATCGCTGGACTAGGAAGCATGGGCGAGCGTATTGTTAAAAACCAACAGGGCATACCTGGCTACGAAGGCTATTTGCATCCGCGAGTTGCAACCCTAGCCGAAGTACTCAAAGCAGATGGTTACAATACTTATATGTCCGGCAAATGGCACCTTGGTATGAATAAGGAAACCAGCCCAGCCGCGCGCGGCTTTGACAGGTCTTTTGCAATGCTTCAGGGAGGCGCAGGTCATTTTGATAACATGCTGGCAATGCTGGTGCCGCCAAAAGCTCGCTATCGTGAAGACGGTGAATCATTGTCTTCACTACCTAAAGATTTTTACTCAAGCCGTTTTTATGCAGAACGAATAACAGACTACATCGATCAAGGCCGCGCTAGTGGAAAACCTTTTTTTGCTTACCTGGCATTTACCGCCCCACACTGGCCATTACAAGCTCCACAAGAATCGATTGCCCGCCACCGAGGTAAATACAATGAGGGTTACGACAAGCTATTTAATCAACGAGTAAGCGCACTTAAGAATGATGGTCATTTTCCTGAAGATATTGAACCGGCAGACAATATATTAGATATCCCGGCATGGGATGATCTGACAAAAGATGAACAATCCCGACAGACAAGAATTATGGAAGTCTATGCCGCCATGATCGAAGACCTGGATATCTATACAGGAAAAGTGATTGAGTACTTAAAAACGATTGGTGAGTTTGAAAATACAATTATCATTTTTCTTTCAGACAATGGTGCCGAAGGACATAACGTCGACACCGATGGCGACCTGCCTCCATTTATCTTGAAACACCTCGCAGAGTGCTGCGACAACTCGTTCGAGAATATAGGCGCGGCTGATTCTTATGTCTGGGCCGGTCCGGGCTGGACACGCGCTAGTGTCGGCCCTTGGAAACTATTTAAAGGTTTTCCATCTGAGGGAGGAATTCGTGCACCGGCAATTATGCACTACCCGAAAAAATTCGACGCCAGCCTGTCTCGTGATTTTGTAACCGTCAAAGACATCATGCCGACCATTCTAGAACTCACTAGCATTGACCACCCTACCCCTAACTTCCAAGGTCGAGAAGTCGTTGCGATGCAAGGTCAATCAATCACAACACTACTTGGCAATGATCAAAGCCAAGCAAGTATGGGATGGGAGCTGTTCGGCAAGATGGCAATACGTAAAGGCGATTGGAAACTGGTCAAACAACCGACACAAGAATTCTTTAAACCCCGAGAAATAACTGCGGACACATACGAATGGCAGCTATTTAACCTGAAATCCGATCCGACTGAATCAAACAATCTCGCTGTAACCAACCCAAATATTGTTAATGAAATGCAAAAGCACTGGGAGACTTATGCCAAAGAAAACAACGTCATTCCACCAGAGATTACGAACGGCTATTAAAAAGTGAATCTAACAAGACATGTCCAAATAGACAGTTTTTATAAAATATTTCACAAGAAATAGCATTATCAAAAAGTTACTTAATACACTATAAAACAACATAGAACATCATCAGTCAGGTAGATGGTCGGCTCTAGTTCACGGTATTTTATTGAGGGCACTTCTGGGGGCATATTGCTTTTTATCAATATTTTTTTCTCTTTAAATCAATATCTTATTCTTTAATTCGATTCCCGCCACCTCTACCAATAAATAATAACCTCATCTGTTTTTTAGATGGGGTTTTTATTTATCTGGAAGTTGCGAAGATTGAGTTATTAGCTTGCGGGTGGCCCCAGGGATGTGGGTCTGCTGCGAAGGCCAAGGATGACCGAGAGCAGCGCGATTCCCGCCACCTCCACCAGTACGATACCGTCCTATACCGTTTTATGCGGTCCAGGACGGTGTCATTATTATTCCTAAATTAAGTTATCTGATAGTGATTGTCTTAAAGCCGAAAATTAAACCAACATAACTAACTTACGCTTTTTATATTCGCGGTGTTAGTGTTGGTTTTGCTCTTTGCCCTGCAAACTCGATTAATTTGGGCACAAAAAATGGCACATCTCACTTAAAGCTATTCATGGGCATATGGAAAGTACTTGAAAAAAATGCGCCCAGTAGACAGCTCGAACTGCCGACCCATTGTTTAGAAAACACCAGCTCGAGTTCGACGATCGCATTTATGATGCGATGGTTTAAACACACGACTTTGTGATCTTTAATAACCTAGTCTGATAATTAGATATATGAAGATATAGAAAACGAAACCAACTGAATGCAGAGAATCAAATACAGATGTAAGTATGCCAATTACCAAGACAAGAAATCACTAATTGCGCTCAACGACCTAGTGATTAGCAATCATTTATGCAATTTGATTGTCGTCCAACTTCAACATCGTCAATAACAACCGGTCCAGTGTTCCCCGTCACCTCAATCACAAAGCGTGCCTCCAATTGATTTTCATCGGGCGCGTCAAAGTTGAATTCAAAAGATTCCCAAGATGAATCGTTTAACGATTTTGAACCCAATTCAACGAACGGTTCATTAGTTAGCGCTGTGTATCGATTTACCTTACGCGGACGGTATTGTACGTATGCAAAAACGTTGGTACCACGAGTCGCTTTAATTTTTCCCGCAATTCTCATTTTTTTAGACGGAAAGACTCGCATAAAGGTCTTTAACCCAATTCTGACGGGTGCATTTGATTTTACAGGGCTCAACTCCAAGCCATAACGTCCGGCAAACGCCGTTCGTGTCAGATTAATACTTGCGTTATCTGTAAACCAACTGCGATCTCTGGACCCGAAATGATCAAAACTCTCGAAATCTCCGACGAACAAGATGTCGTTACTTGTGTCCGTCCATGCCGATTCACTAACATTTCCAATCACTCCATGCCCACCGGACCGACCAATCTTAAGCCCCCTCTCTAAAGAGAGTCGCGCAACTCGTTCCATAACGTATTTTCGAGCACCACTAACGGCCGGTGTAGGTTTATAATCGCGAACATGAATGGGAACTACCTCAGCCCGATAGAAATCATCACCATCCATCCAGACATTCAATACAACTGCTGCATGAGTCGAGTAGAAAAATTGATCAAAGGCGAAATTACCCAGTGAATACGCAATGAGCTTGTCATTATAAATCTCAAAACCTTGCGCAACATGTGGATGATGCGCAATCACTAGGTCGGCCCCAGAATCAATTGCTAATTTTAGACGGCGCTCTGTCGTTTCCGACGGTCCTTCACTGTATTCCCTGCTGCCATGGTATTGAACAACATCTAGTTGATCTGTTGCAGCTCCCGATTCCAAACTACGCTTTATATTCTCGTCACTACCATACGCCGCGCCGGCCTTTTCTGTTTGTGCCACTTGATTCGGCTCGACGCGACCAGTCCACCCGACAAAACCCCAGGCGCGATTTAACAGTCCATCGAGATCAATGTTCGCCGGTTTTAGTGCATCTTCCTCTGTCAGCCCTGCACCGGAATACTTCAAACTAGATCGGTCTAACCAGTCTAATGTTTCCAACAAACCTGGATCTAGGTAGTCGTACGTGTGGTTGTTTCCTAGCGACACATAATCTACGCCCATCCATTCCAACGCTTCAGTGATATCAGGATGTGTATAAAACACGACTGACTTTGGCGCAGAATCAATCGGCTCTTGTTCAGCCAGGATGGTTTCAAGGTTTATTGCCGAGACATCAGCGACTTCGAAGTATGGCTTCATTGCGGCCAACACACTCTTCATGTCGTTTACGCGACTGTGATCATAAATCAACTGTCGCTCACCCCAGCGTGGCTCCAGATATCTTCGTCCCATCATGGCGTCACCACCAAATGTCAACATTCGCCTGCCTTGCTTTTTTTCGACCATCTGAATCACGGGTACTATTAATTGACCAGATGAGTCCACGAGCTCAGCATACGAAAATGTTTGCACGGTCGTATAAAGATCAGACCCACTTAATTTTAGCTGGTAAATATCACTTTCTTCGATCGTAAAACTATAGCCACCTGAACCTTCGACAGAATATGTATTGCCATTTACCTCGAGCGAAATTTTATGAACTGGGTGCGACCGATCGACAACAGTCACGTTTCCCTCCATGACAACAGACCGTACTTGCTTCTGAGCAGGTATATACTGGCATGCTGTCACCCCAACAAGTAAGACAACAAAGTAGTGCAATCGATTCATTCCTCAATTCTATCTTAATATCATGTTCAAGAAACCAGTTCTCTGACTCTTCACATCCGAAGCTATTGGACGTATTGCACAATGGATGCCGCTGGTTTATTGCCGTTTCACAAATGTGGGGCAGGCCCAACAATATCTGACGCACGCAAGCAAGACGCACAAACAGTCGCTCACGCTCCATCCGAATGGAAACTCACCAGTTTACTAGACACATTCCAGTACAATTGATTATTTACGACAATAACAATCTTTAGAGACCTCAAAAAATGGTTGCAACTAAGGGGGCAACGTTTTTTTAAGTAGCTTTCTTTATTAATTTTCAATAATTTAAGTACTCATTCGAATCCCGCCACTTCCATCCGATGCCGTCCGATACTGTCTTATGCAGTTCGTGACGGCGTCTTTTTACCCAATAAGTTTTTTACTTATACATTCAAAAGTCGTGACTATCTAATCGACATAATTCTCTGTTATTCAGGATCTTTTAGATAATCGTTCCACGTAGATAAATTAGGATAGCGATATCGCAAAGAATCAAGATCCGCAGAATATCCAGAATCATCAAAAAATCGATACATCTTAGCCATGTCTTCACCTACAAGTTCTTCATATTCTTGCCAAGAAACTTTCTTGAAATTCACTTTCATTTCTAAAGCATTTGAAATCGCCTCAACAAAATCAGCAATAGTTATTTCATCACCTGCAATATTCACAGCCTTACCCACCCACTCCTCTGGGTTATCGAATACCTCTCCAACAATAAAACCTATGTCTTTTGCTGAAATCCATTGATGTCTTTTAGTTGGCTCGCGGGGATCCAACCAAGTGCCACTTGTTTTTATTTGCTCAATCCAATAATTACGGAAATTATCCATGAATTCTACCGGTCGAACTACTGAATACTTGAGCCCAGATTCATAAAGGCTTTTTTCGACTTCATATTTGCTATCAAAATGCGGCACTCCAGTATTCTCATCAGCGTTAGAAGCTGATGTATACACAAAATGCTTTATATCCGATATTTTAGCCGCCTCAATGAAATTTCTTCCCTGCATAATTTCCTGATCTGCTGAATTCGCCACTGTTACGACAAACACACCATAAACGCCTTCAAGCGCATTCAACAACGATGTTGTGTTAGCAAAATCTCCTTGAACCATTTTCACACCCAAGTCCCTTAATACCTTGGCTCGATCACTATCGAGATTTCGTGTTAACCCGCGTACTGTATAGCCCCGATTGAGCAGCTCTCTGGCCACTGCACCACCCTGTGTACCAGTCGCGCCAGTTACTAAAATTGTTTTTGAACGATTTGTTTCTGAATTGAGGTCATCTAATTGAACACATGATGTGACAATCAATACAACAAACATTAAAAACATTGGCATGTATATTCTATTCATAGACGTACTTTCCTTTTTCATAACATTACTTGATTCTAGTTTTTCCAATTCCTCGATTTTTCTTCTGTTTAGTAATTTTGGTAAAGACATAAGAGCCTCCTTTTTATACCAATGTTATTGGGTGACAACGCAAAGCGCTATTTAGTTTGTTCGTCCAATGTATGACCATTTAGACGCGCTTCATATTTACGACCCAGCCAGACACCTACAGATGCCCACACAGCTGCAATACCAGCACCGACTATTGATACGGCGACCAACCCAAGACCTAGGCCCTGGGTTAAACCAGCAAATGCCAGACTACTAACCGCATCACCACCACGGTACAAAACAATGTCAATAACTGGCTTTGCTTTGAAGCGATCTTCTTTTGACACCTCGGTAAATAACATTTCACGGGCTGGCCGCGTAATTGCATAATTGCCTGAACGACGCGCTACTTGCAATCCTAATAAGACGGTTAACATGGGGGCAAATGCAAGTATCAACAACGCCACTACGACGAACACTGGCAACAAGGCTAGTGTCGTTGGCATTCCAAATTTTTTGACGATACGACTGGTCGCAAAGAAGGCGATACCAAATGTTAGGGTGTTTACTATCCAGTCGATGCCGCCCAAGATCTGAGCACGTTCGTCACGACTGTATTCTGCGAGTAGGTTTTTTTGTTCGAAGTAAATAAAAGAACCTACAAAGGTGTATAGCACTAAGAATATTGCTATCGAAATTAGATAGGGGTTAGTGAAGACGGTTTTGAACCCATGCCACCAATGCCCACCAAGCTTGGCTTGACTCAAATCGACTGCAAGACCGCTGTTACCAAGATCATTCACTTTTAGCCTGTAGATATAAAATACCAGCGGAATGACTAAAATCAAACCACACGATGCAATCAGCATCAGCATGTCCACACCTACCCTTGTTGCAAAAAAGGCAGCCACTGCTGAACCAACCATGGCACCAAGGCTCGCGCCTGCGGCGATAATAGCGAACAAACGTTTGGCTTGCTCATGATTAAAGGTGTCCGCCATCAAGCTCCAAAAAACAGAGACATGAAACAAGCTAAACACGCTTACCCATACATAAAAAGCTTTATCAATGAGGGTTCTATCCGACACTGTACTCGCTAAAAAGTAGTAGCCAATGAAGGAGGCTGCGAAACACGCATAGACTGATGGCACTAGATGTTTAAATTTAATGTGTGAAACCGAAAACCCATAAATAGCGACTAGCACTGCACTGATAACAAAATTGATGTTCCACAAAAAGCTGACTTCCAGATCTGTCCAATCACTCGCCATCGCATCGCGCACTGGACGCAAAATAAAATAGGAAAGCATCAATAGAAAGACAAAAACAAAGGAAACCACAGTCGCCTTCCATTCACTTTGTTCGATGAGAAAAATTCTGCTGAGTAGATTGGGCTCTTCGTTGCTCATAATTGCATACACATAATAAATTTATAGGTAGTAAACGGTTTTTCTTTATCACTGGTTTCCACAATTTATTTATCAAGGCGCGACATTGTTTTCTGAAACATCATGCAACTCCAAGACATATACACTGACGAAAAATTGGTTTGTAATGTAAACTCAAAATTCATTGACCTCACTTTCAAGCATGCCCTATATTTTCAACCGGCTTTTAAATCACTCATGTTCAACAAGATATGAATCGTCAAACAAAGTGGTATCCTGTCATTCTTAATGCAGCGGATATTAGAGCAATCTTCGATGACCCACAGGATGAAATCGGTCAATCGCCGGATATAATCGGTGAATCACGACCTGAAACAAGAAATCACGAGTATCCTAATCAAATGAAAATTCTCTCTTTCCCAAAAGAATCACTGAACAATGAACGGAAAAGTTCGCAGCTACCAACTGTCGATAATTCTGATTTTGTTAACCTAGGGTTTTGGCAAGCGCAAATAGCTGGCTGGTTAGTTTATTTTCTTCTACACATATTGAGTTCATTAGTAGATGGCAATTCTTCGTATTTGACTGGATCCATTGTCAGCGCTCTAACTGGGTTTGTTGCAACTTCCGCAATGCGACAGATACTGCACAACACATGGCAACCAAACGGGATCATGAGCTTACTCAGCATCTTTAGCATAGCGTTCGTATTCGCAATTCCTTATTCAATAATAAACGAACAAGTATATTGGCTAAATAAACTGGGCACCTTTGACTTACGCACACCAATAGAATATCTAGGAAACACCCTGTGGTGCGGATCCATTCTTCTTACTTGGTCGGGCATCTACTTCGGTTTACGATATTATACCGAAGCAAACCAACAGAAAATCAATGCAGCCGATGCATTAGCTCAAGCTAGAAAAGCTCGAATAGAAATATTAAGAGATCGACTCAATCCACACTTTCTATTTAATACACTCAATGGTATCTCCACACTAGTATTAGCTGAGGAAAATAAGAAAGCGGTCAAAATGATTGATCAAATGTGCTCTCTCTTTAGAAAAACTTTAGACATGCCACAAGGACTTATACCATTCAGTCAAGAGTTAGAATTATTAAAACTATACTTGGAAATTCAACATATTCGCTTTGATGAAAGGCTTGATGTTACCTGGAATATATCTCAAAAAACTCTTTCCGCACTCGTGCCATCAATGTATTTACAACCTATTGTTGAGAACTCGATTCAATATGCTGTGGAGCCAAATTTAGACGGGGCAAAAATTCGAATCGACGCTGATGTGATTGAGGGTAATTTAGTCACAAAAATTCAAGACACAGGTTCTTCTATCCAAAGTTCAAACTCTGAAATAGGACATGGTGAGGGGCATAGAAACCTAAAGGAAAGGCTCGCAGTTTTGTATGGAAGAGACGCAGAGTTCACAGCCATTGAGAAAAGTGATGGCTATGTTGTCGAAATTAAGTTTCCTGTTAAAAGATGAAAATCAGAGCAATAGTCGCCGATGATGAACGTCTCGCCCGCCAAGGTTTGATCTTAAGACTTAGTAAGTTTCATGATGTTGAAGTGATTGGCGAAGCTAGTGATGGCAAGAGCGTAATGCACACGATTAATCGATTAAATCCAAATGTTGTTTTTCTGGATATTGAAATGCCAGGCATGATAGGCACTGAGGTTGCTAAGTCTCTTAGTAAAAACGCGAGCCCTCCCCTTATCATTTTTGTAACAGCCTACATGCAATATGCAGCAGGCGCATTTGAAATTCCCGCATTAGATTATTTATTAAAACCAGTGTCTGAGGTGCGAATTCAACACTGTCTTGAACGAATTCGTAACACATTAGCTCATTTACAAATGCCCGAGCTTGAAGTCACTATCACCATAAAAAATGGTGATGAAAATATGATTATTCACGCCAGCGAAATTGAGTATATAGAAGCAGCGGGAGATTTTACGGTCATCAATGCAGGGGTAGACTCATATGTCCATAATGCCACTTTAAAGAGTCTCGCTAATCTACTATCAAAATCAGGTATCGTACAAATTCACAGATCCACTCTGGTCGCAAGGAAACATATCGAAAAGATCACTAACAGCAAAAATGGTGATGGGAAAGTCACACTGCGAAGCGGAGCAACTATGAAATACAGTAGATCATTCAAGAAAAATATTTTATAACGAATTTCGCTCTCACGACTCATAATTCGCTCGCTCCAGACAATAGTATTCCAAAAATGCTACGCGTGCTGAATGAATTCATTGAAGCTACACTGGTCTTCAGTCTCTACTTCTAAGTATTTTAAGTTGAAAACTTCTTTAGCACTTTTTAAACAATACAAACTCCACCTTATTAACAACCCAAAAGATGCTCGACCGTGAAATATATAAATCTTACACACTTAATCTGATTTACCCTCATCACTATGCTGGTATCTCCTCTCAGCATGGCCGTAGACCACCTCCACCAGTACGATACCGTCCTATACCGTTTTATACGGTCTGGGACGGTGTCATTTTATTACCCTGATGTAATTCTCTAACGCTGCATATAGCGGCTAGAAAACACAACCTGATTTTATCCGTGATTTTTTTGTAAAGAGGTGTTGTTACCCTGCCTGTTATCACTAACTACATCAGGATAATTGCTTAAGCGTATCTTGGGCTGTCTTCTCTACAGATGTCCAATCGCCGGCTAGAATTTTATCTTTCTGGATCACCCATGAACCACCAACACAGACAACATTGTCGAGAGCGAGATAATCCGATGCTAACTCAAGATTGACGCCACCCGTTGGACAATATTTTAAATCCGGAAGTACAGATGCGAATGCTTTAATTGCCGCTGGCCCACCAACAATATTTGCCGGAAACACTTTTACAGCTGAGAGTCCGAGTTCAGCACAATGCGCTGCTTCAGTTACAGTTGCTAGTCCAGGCAAGTATGGTATTGACCGTTTTGTACATACCTCAAAGACAGTTTGCACAAAGGCCGGACTAACTATGAATTGCGCTCCGGCATCAATTACTTGCTCTGCATCATCTGCATTCCAAACGGTTCCTGCGCCTACGCACACATCTTTGAGCGCACTGCTAATGGAGCGAATAGAGTCGATCGCACTTGGTGTTCGTAAAGTGACTTCTATAATATTGATGCCACCTGACGAGAGCGCACGTGCTAGCTCTACTGCGTCGACGCCATCAGGAATTATAGCTACCGGTATGATGGGTGAGATCGATAATATTTCACTTATATTAAGCATAATTAATCTGCAGCCTGCGTTTCTGTATACAAACTCGAAGCACCCTGCTCTGCAGGCGTTGCAATGTTACGGAATTGCCCAAACAGCTCTCGGCCAAAACCGACTTGCGATTTAGTGTCTGTAACAGCGAGATATTCTCGCTCCGCAAATACTTGTGAGTCCACCATCACTTCAAGTGTTCCTGCAACCGCATCTAGACGCACGATATCTCCATCGCGCACTTTACCAAGAGGCCCTCCTGCTTTTGCTTCTGGCGACATATGAATAGCAGCAGGTATTTTTCCTGATGCTCCAGACATTCTCCCATCAGTTACTAGGGCAACCTTATATCCTTGATCTTGCAAGACACCTAATGATGGTACGAGCTTGTGTAATTCGGGCATTCCATTAGACCGAGGCCCTTGATTAATTAAGACAATTACAACGTCTTTTTGAAGTTCAAAATTTTGAAAACTAGTGACCACGTCATCTTGATCTGTGAACACCATTGCTGGAGCTTCAATACTATAGTGCTCCTCTTTTACGGCAGACACTTTAATCACCCCACGCCCCAAATTACCTTGAAGTAATTTCAGACCACCATTGGGGCTGAAAGGGCTAGACACAGGTCGAACTACTTCCTCATCAAGACTACTACTGGCTGAATCACGCCATTCAATGTCATCCTCATCTAAAAATGGCTCTTGTAAGTAATCATTCATACTAGTTCCAACAACGGTACTGACATCTTCATGCAACAGTCCGTTAGCCAACAGTTCTCGTATCATGTATTGAATGCCACCAGCTGCGGCAAAATGATTCACATCTGCGGATCCGTTCGGGTAGACGCGCGCCAATAATGGAGTGGCATCAGAAATATCATCAAAATCATTCCAGTCAATAATGATTCCAGCAGCACGTGCTATCGCGATCAAGTGCAGAGTATGGTTAGTAGACCCACCTGATGCCATTAATCCAATTAAGCCATTCACTACGGTTTTTTCAGACACTACTTCTGACAATGGCTTGTAGTTACCTGCTTGTTGTGTATTGTTTAAAATCTGTGTCGTCGCAGCTTTAGTAAGCACATCTCGCAGCTGTGTTCCGGGATTCACAAAAGAACCGCCAGGTAAATGCAGGCCCATAAACTCCATTAAGAGTTGATTGCTATTAGCGGTACCATAAAATGTACAGGTGCCGGGGCTATGGTAGGCTCGAGATTCTGATGCCAACAGCTCATCTCGTCCGATTTCACCTTTGGCATACCGCTGCCTTACTTGATTTTTCTCGTCGTTACTAATACCTGTTGTCATAGGCCCAGCTGGAATGAATATGGTTGGTAAATGACCGAAAGAAAGCGCGCCGATTAAAAGACCTGGCACGATCTTGTCACACACGCCTAGGCACGCAACCGCATCAAACATATTGTGCGACAAGGCTATCGCCGTTGTCATAGCAATAACATCTCGACTGAACAGAGATAACTCCATACCGGGTTGCCCCTGAGTAACGCCATCACACATCGCTGGCACACCGCCTGCGAACTGAGCGATGCCGCCCGCATCCCAAGCAGCTTGCTTAATTAAACTAGGATATTCCTCAAAGGGCTGGTGCGCTGAAAGCATGTCGTTGTAAGCGGAAACAATCGCAAGGTTCGAACGTTGCTCAGCACTTAATGCCTCTTTACCGTCATCACCACAAGCAGCAAAACCATGAGCGAGGTTGCCGCAAGACAATGCAGAACGATGCGGGCCAGATCCAGCAGCATCTTGCATACGTTGCATATAGTCGTTTCGGGTAGGTTTACTACGCTCAACTATTCTCTGTGTTACACGTTTTATGACAGGATTCATTAAGGCGCCCAATAAACTGAGACAGGAACAGACTGTTGTTGAACGATAACTCGAATCGGTAAATCAAGCGCATCACCGCCTGGTGTGCTTGCCATTTCGAACAATTGTTTTTTTCGCTCACCAAAAATGAGTAATATAATTTGGCTTGAGTTCAGAAGCACGCTAGCAGAGAGACTGATTCGTTTTTGTTTCAGATGAGTAGGCTTGAGCTCATAACAAAACTTATCACCAATGATCGCTTCTTCTAATTCAGCAGCGTCAGGAAATAACGATGCCGTATGCCCGTCTTCGCCCATGCCCAGTAGGCTAACAGCAAAGGGTTGCGCAAACTTTTCTTGTAGCTCACTGATTGCATCTTCCGCCAATGGCTTACCGAGATCGGTGACAAGAGGATAAAAAGTAGCTGCAGCCGCTTTGTCTTGCATGAGTTGTTGGCGGATCATTTTCTCATTACTTTGATCGCTAGTGAGTTTTACACAGCGCTCATCACTTAAAATAATATTCACTTTTGCCCAATCTAGAGAGGCTTTGCTCAGGTGCTCATACACCTTTAAGGGTGACGAACCGCCACTCACCATAAATTGTGCCGTCGAGGTGAGCTCTAATGATCGCTCTAAAACACCCTCTATATCTCCAGCTAATGTATGCGTCGCTTCTTCGCGGGATTCAAACGTCTTAAATTCAATCGTCATG
>CALISW010000178.1 GCA_938041655.1 uncultured Thiotrichales bacterium
ATCATATTCGTCATCAAACTTTTTCTGCTTGTGACTTGTGCATTCCAGGAAGACCTTGTCAGCGTTGAATTTTGCAAGTGCAGTATTTACTTCTTCGATCTCGGATTGTCTTCGCTCTGAGAAAAAGTCATCAACTTCCGAATTAAACGTATCTGCTCCCGGGTTGGCGAAATGGGTGAGCCCCAAAAGCAATACCTTGGTAGGTTGTGAATCAGGTTGCGTTGTAATCAATGGTTTCTTGGTGGTGCTACATCCATTCAATGTCGCCATTAAAAACAGGATGACGAATGTGAATATGGTTTTTACCTTTGGCATATTTAAGATCCTTAATGTTTTATTTAGTTATTTTATGCAATAACCGAGCCAATGATACTTGTACACTAAATCATTGATAAGTAATAGAAATAACTCTAACCGGCGTGTGTTTGCAGTGCGGTTGGTGGAAATACTACGAGGACAGTACTAATTGTACAGCGCACGTATGACTACGAGCGTATGCCGGTGCCTTTATTGAGCAGGTGCAGGCTGATACTGAACAACACCACCACGAAACCAATGATGATCGAATACGATACCCACAGTGGAATATCGCTTTCGCCCAGCATGCCTTTTCTAAAACCATTCACCATATAAAAAATCGGGTTGGCGAGCGTGATTTTTTGCCAGAAGGGTCCAAGCAATTGAGTGGAGTAAAAGATACCGCCGAGATAGGTGAGCGGGGTAAGCACAAAGGTAGGGACGATTGAAATGTGATCAAAGTTTTGTGCAAAGATCGCATTGATAAAACCTGCCAGAGAAAACAGTGTTGCAGTCAGTATGGCGATACTTAATACAATCCAGATATTGTCAATCCTGAGTTTGTGAAAAAATAGCGAAACAGTAACCACGGCTACACCGACTACCATGCCGCGCATCACGCCGCCGGCAACATAGCCCAATAAAATAACGTAGTTGGGTAAGGGCGAGACCAGCATTTCTTCCAGGCTGTTTTGATACTTGGCAGAAAAGAAGGACGACACCACATTGGCGTAGGAGTTGGTGATGATCGACATCATGATCAAGCCAGGTACAATGAACTCCATATAATCAAAGCCGCCCATCTGGCCAATGCGACGACCTATCAAAGTACCAAAAATCAGAAAATACAAACTCATGGTGATAGCAGGGGGGAAAATAGTCTGCACCCAGATGCGCATGATGCGTCTGGTTTCCTTGGTCAGGATTGTCAGGAATGCAATAAATTTTTCTTTTGAGTTCATCTTAGGATTCCGCGCTGTCTTCGCCAATGCGACGAATAAAAAATTCTTCCAGCCGGTTGGCTTTATTGCGCATACTGCTAACGAGAATGCCGTGTTCGGATAGTGTTGTGAAGGTGCTGTTGAGTTCGTGCTTTTTTTCAACGGTTAGTTCAATCGTGTCTTCGTCAATTTGTTTGATATCAATGCCTTCAATAGTGGGCAAAGTAGTTATCGGCTCACTTAAATCCAGTACAAACGTTTCCTGATTAATAGAGCTCAGCAGTTTTCGCATGCTGGTGTTTTCAATGATTTCACCCTTATTGATGATGGCCACGTTCTTGCACAAGTTTTCCGCTTCTTCCAGATAATGCGTGGTCAGGATAATAGTGGTGCCACTGGCATTGATCTCTTGTAAAAAGCCCCACATGGCACGGCGAATTTCTATATCCACCCCGGCAGTCGGTTCATCCAGAATTAGCATGCGTGGTTCATGCACCATAGCGCGTGCAATCATCAAACGTCTTTTCATACCACCGGAAAGCTGTCTGGCGATGGCCTTGCGTTTATCCCATAGATCGAGCAGCTTCAGGTATTTTTCACAACGCTCAACAGCAATTTTGCGTGGTATGCCGTAATAACCTGCCTGATTGGTCAGTATGTCCGTCAGTGGTTCAAACTGATTGAAATTGAATTCCTGGGGTACCAGGCCAATATACTTCTTAACCAGAGAGTGGTTTTCATCGGTATCAACCCCGAATACCTCTACCTTGCCGGAGGTTTTGGTCACCAGCGAGGTGATAATACTAATCGTAGTCGATTTACCGGCACCATTGGGGCCCAGCAAGGCAAAAAAATCACCCGCTTCTACATCAAGATCAATGCCTTTCAGGGCTTCAAACTTGCC
This sequence comes from uncultured Thiotrichales bacterium, assembly GCA_938041655.1. Lineage (GTDB taxonomy): Bacteria > Pseudomonadota > Gammaproteobacteria > CAZUMV01 > CAZUMV01 > CALIRD01. The sequence continues at coordinate 2,143 of CALISW010000178.1, forward strand.
TGCGTAGGTTTTTCGCAGATCTTTAATGGCTAATGCTTTGGTCATGAGCTGAGGATGGCTGAAAACGGGATAAATTGGGCTGGGAATAGTATCATATCGCTTTACTGTAATGGGTATACCAAATGTTGTCCTGCTTCATAAAATCATCAGCTAAAGCGAACCTGATTCAGCCTTTGTCTCAATCAGAACTAAAAGCCTATTTGAAGGGCGCATCCAAAGCTGTGCAAGCGTGGGTGGCAGAGCAGCAGTTTAACGCAAATGAAAATTCCCTGTGTCTGTTGCCTGCATCATTGGCGGGTATCAAGCGGTCAACCATGCTGTATGGCATAGGCAAGAAATCGCATCAATGGTCACTGGCAGCAGCACCGCTCACGTTGCCGACAGGAACCTACCAGTTAGTCGATGACATCGAGCCAGATCAGTTGCAGCAATATTTCCTGAATTGGGGGCAAGGTAGCTACCAATTCGATCGTTACAAAAAACACAAGAAGCTGCCACGCCTGGTAGTAGGTGCAAAGCTTGAGTCTGAAACGGTAGCGTGCATTGAAGCGACCAATTTGGTGCGCGATATGATCAACACGCCAGCGGCTGACATGATGCCCGAAGATATGGCAGACGTCGCCAAGTCACTGGCCACTGAATACAAAGGCAAGT
>CALISW010000179.1 GCA_938041655.1 uncultured Thiotrichales bacterium
ACTGTTCAGTTAAAACCTGTTTGGCATCATCCGCATATTCAGAAAAATAATGATCCAGATCAGTCTGACTGTTAAGTGCATATTGTGTTATCCACTCGGTTCGATCCTGTTGCTGTTCACCAGCATAAACATCGGCACTGATAAAACCCGGCAAAGCAAGCTTTTCCTCAACATGCTCTTGTAATACAGTTTCGAACTTCGATGACGAATTGATATCGACAACATAACGAACTTCATAGATCAGATTTGCTGACATAGTCTTAACTAGATCATCTCTAAATCACGCAGAATTTCATGAGCGGAATTTTTACCCGGCAACCCGGTTACCCCGCCACCAGGGTGTGTGCCCGCACCACACATATACAATCCTTGTAGTGGACCACGATAGTCACCATAACCGATAGCTGGTCTGGCCATCCACATCTGATCGGGCGACATATTGCCGTGCATGATATCACCGCCTATTAAACCAAATTTAGTTTCCAAGTCCTGTGGCGATAAAATTTGATGACCAATAATTGAGTCTCTAAAATTTGGTGCGTGATTACTAACCGTATCAATGATGGTGTTAGCCGCTGCTTTTCGGTGATCTTGCCAATCGCGATCATTATCAAGCTCAGGTGAAAATTGCTGACAGAATAGAGACGCGACATGTTTACCTTTTGGAGCCAACGAGTCATCGACTGTTGAAGGAATCAACATTTCAACGATAGGGTTTTCTGACCAGCCATTTTGTTGTGCATCAACATACGCTTTATCCATATACGCGAGAGTTGGTGCAATGACGATGCCTGACTGATGATGTTCGGCCAACTCCTTGCCGGGCAAACAGGTAAAGTCCGGTAACTCATCCAGTGCGACATTCATCCTGAACGTGCCGGAACCGCAGCGGTAGTCATCTATCTTTTGCTTAAAGCGAGGTTGTAGTTGCTTTTCATCCAGCAATTGTTGGTACAGCAATTTAGGATTAACGTTTGCAGCGATCAGATTGGCGCTAACGGCTTCACCTCTGGCAAGTACCAAGCCGGTTACTCTGGTTTTTTCCGTCAGCACTTGCTGTACTGCAGCATCAGTGCGAATAGTAACACCGACTTCAAGACATGCCTCACGCATAGCAGTGGTAATTGCCCCCATACCACCTACAGCATGACCCCACGCACCTTTATCGCCATCAATTTCACCAAATACATGATGTAACAGTACATAGGCAGAGGCTTTGCTTTTGGGGCTGGCGTAGTTACCTACCACAGCATCAAAACCGAAAGCAGCCTTAATCGGATCTGATTCAAACCAGCGATCCAGATAGCTTTGGGCACTGCCCAGAAACAAGGCTCTAAAATCATTCATCAATTCCAAGGAACCACTAATGACCGGCCAGGCTTGCTTGAGGATTGCCTTACCGGCCTGCAGAGGCTGTTTGGGGTTGGGTGGAGTGGTAATAGTCAGCTGGCGCAGGACATCAGCAACATTTTCAAGGCGCCGGTAATATTCCGGTAAACGTTCTGCATCTTTTCTCGAAAACTGGCTGACCGCCCGCTGGGTGCGCTCCAGACCACCACCCAATTTGAGATACGCACCATCTTCGGTTGGAAGAAAGTTTGAAATTGGCCGTTTGATGATCTTGAGACCACGTTCATACAAACCCAAATCCTTGATTACCGAGGGATGCAATAAACTGACTGTATAACTTGCAACTGAATTTCTAAATCCCGGATGAAATTCTTCAGTGACAGCAGCCCCGCCAACAATGTTGCGACGCTCATAAATAGTGACTTTTAAACCTGCTCTTGCCAGGTAATAAGCGCACACCAGACCATTATGACCACCGCCAATAATGGCGATATCATTCTGATTAATTTTTTTAGAGGAATTGATATTCGTAGCACCTATTTTGCAAGCACTTTTATCGCACCACAGACGAGAAAAAGCAAGCATCTAAAATATGCTACTGTTGGCAAAGAAACCAACCAACTTCTGCTTTGTTATACCAACATTAACAAAAGAGTATTCATCACTTTTAAGCGTTGTTCTTTCTGACCCAAAAATAAATCGGTATACCAGCGACCAATAAAACCAGACCCCACATCACCGCTTCACCACCAGCACCAATAATGGTCCAGATAGCGAACACTAATGCTAGCAATGCCACTATCAGCACAACAGGATTAGCTTGCAACTGCCCACTGAGTTGTAATTTTATTGCTGCCAATGAACATGTCAGAAACATAAACAATGAGGCTGTAGTTGATAACAAGACCACAAATTGAAATAACTCTGTCATGCTGCGTGAATAATTCATCAACACGACTACAGTAAGTAGACTACTTGCGACAAGATGTGCACGCACCGGAGTGTCGCGTGAGGAGGTTTTTCCCAACCAGGCTGGAAAAACACCATTACGAGCCATCGCACTTGGTAATTCGCCCTGCAACATAATCCAGCCGTTCAAGGCACCAAAACCACTGATGGCTGCAAACAAGACCAACAAGCTCGAAGCACCACTACCCGCATAGGTTTGCATAAAATCGGCGAAGGGTGCATTTGAGGCTGAGACCTGATCAGCCGGTAACATCAGTATGATGGCACTGCATGCCAGTAAATAAATAATACCGGTAAAAAGCATGCCGAACATTGTAGCTCGAGGAATTGTCACCGATGGGTTTTCAACCTTATCAGCTGGTACCGTTGCTGACTCCAGCCCTAACAGCCCCCATAACGTTAGCGTGGCCGCTGCAGTAATCGCTGCTACATTTACATTGGCAAACTCCATAGCAGGAATCCCAGTGCGCACAACAGGCTCGGTACCCAACACCATCGCAGCCATGCCAATCACAGCCATCAAAGGAAGTAACTTAAGCAAGGTCGTAACAAGCTGTACGCCACCAGCCAGATAGGTACCACGGCAATTGACAGCCGTTAACGACCAGATCAGCGCTAGTGTCACCACCGGCGCGAGACCGCTTACGCTCACTATTTGCGGAATAAATACGCTTAAATAGCTTACGGTGCCAGTGGCAATCGCTGCGTTACCCACCCACATCGAAATCCAGTAACTCCAGGCAACCATAAAACCGGGCGCCTTGCCAAAGGCTTTTTCGGTATACAGATAAGGACCACCCGCATTCGGATAACGTCGCGATAAACAGGAAAATATATAAGCCAAACAAATGCCGCCTGTAATCGTCAAAATCCAGGCGTAAATAGCATTCCAGCCAAAAGGAGCCAAAGTCGCCGGCAAAAGATATATCCCAGAGCCAATCATATTGCCAACGATCAATGCTGTGCACATCCAAAAGCCGAGCTTTTTTACTGGTGATGATTTACCGACAATTTCCTCCCGATTTTATTAGTTGTTATGAACAAAGAAACAGTTCTCATTCTCGCCACAAACCCAAGGCTTTACTAGACATCGTTTTCTATCGATATTACTGTATCGACCTAATTGTAAAGAGCATACATCAATGGACTGGGCGCTACTGGCAACATATTTCACTCACGAAAGTGTAAAAGATGAAAAGTGGATTGACGGCTTTATCAGCGATCCAGCGCACACCTTCACTAAAGTACCTATCCCTGAGAACACTGACCCCAATGACTGGCACAATCGCAAGTCACGAGGCTCTTCATCATCTGAATGGATGACCTACTGGCGACAAACCGGTACGGCCTGGAAAGAGGACTATGACGGTTATATTACCATCTTCCCTCAACTGCCAATGTTGCTGGGCCTTCGAAAGAAATTCAGCAGTAAAAACAAGCCGATCATCGCATGGTGCTTTAATCTGGGCGAAACATTGAGCGGACCAAAAACACAATTCGCAAAACTGGGACTGAGTGAGGTTGATAAATTCATCGTCCATACCCGGCGTGAGATTCAAATCTACTCAGACTGGTTTTCTATACCTGAAGACCGTTTCGAGTTCTTTCCAATGCAACGCGGGAAAATTGAAGTTACCGAAACCGAAAATACAGAAGAACCTTTTCTGCTTTCCATGGGCAGTGCCTTGCGCGATTACAAAACATTGCTCGAAGCGGTAAAAATCCTCAATATCAATACCAAGATCGTTGCTGCCCCCAGAGCTCTTGAAGGATTGACTATCCCGGATAATGTTGAGGTGATTTCCGGCATAACCCTCGATGACTGCCGTGTATTATCTCAACAGGCCAGAATGAACGTGATTCCAATGGTAGACCGTGAATTACCTGCTGGAATCGTAACCATCATAGAAGCCATGAGAATCGGGCGACCCATCATAGTCACCAAATGCCTCGGTTCTGAAGATTATATTATCGACAATGAAACTGGCCTGTTTGTAGAACCCTACTCGGTAGACTCGATGGTAGAAGCAATTTCTTCGCTATGGGATGACGCTGATAAAAGGGATGAAATGTCGAAAGCAGCAGCGATCTATTCAGAACAGCATATTTCAGATAGAGCTGCTTCCGCCAAGCTCAAAACTATCATCGATCAATATCTCTAGATTCTTCTTATAACCTATTCGGTTTTTTTCATCGGCCGATAATCAGGCAGTTCCTTGATGCGCTCGAGCCAGGACAGAATCGCAGGATAACCAGTCAGATCAAAACCACCCTCATCAGCCACGTGCGTATAGGCGAACAATGAGACATCGGCAATGCTGCAGTTCTCGCCAACCAGATATACTGATTGGACTAACTGATCCTCCATAACATGTAAGGCCTTGTGTCCTCCAACCTGTTTGGACTCATAATCAGCGCGCCTGTCATCCGGCAAGCCTAAATACTTCGCAATATAACGAGCCACAGCAATATATGGCTCATGACTGTATTGCTCAAAGAATTGCCATTGCAAAACCTTGGCGCGTAAATACTTATCGC
>CALISW010000180.1 GCA_938041655.1 uncultured Thiotrichales bacterium
TTGTGAAATTTTATTATTCAAATTTTAATAAAATATTCACTAGAATGCCAATCTGTAATCAATAGCACAGAGATTTTTGCTCAAATGTCTTTAAATAGCAGCGTGAGTATTCCCTCAGAAATTTCAGGCGACCAGATTTCGAATTTGGTCGTGGATCCCATATTTTCTGACTTCATCAACAATGAAGTGTTGCCTTTAACGGGCGTTAACCCAGATAGTTTCTGGTCTAACTTCTCAACTTTAGTGCATGAATATTCAGGAAAAAATAAAGAACTTCTGGCTAAAAGAGAAGTCTTGCAAAAGCAGGTTGATGAATGGCATCAGAATCACGAATACTCTGAGCAAACGCGTCATGAATATACTGAGTTTCTATCTGAGATTGGATATCTGGAGCCTGAAGTCGATGATTTTGCGATTGAAACAGAAAATGTTGACGCAGAAATAGCCACTATTGCTGGTCCCCAGTTAGTTGTACCGCTTAAAAATGCACGTTTTACCCTGAATGCTGCCAATGCTCGTTGGGGCAGCTTGTATGACGCGCTCTATGGCACAGACGTACTCCCACCTTTGGCAGATTTGCAGCCTGGCTATGATAAGCGTCGAGGCGCGCAAGTCATTGCCTATGGTCGCGATTTTCTGGATGAAATATTCCCATTGGCCAAGGGGTCTCATCGAGATGTCACTTCTTACAGTATTTATTACGATCATCTGGTAGCAGGTTTACATGATGATGAGGTTACTGGTCTTAAGACTCAGGATCAGTTTGCTGCCTACGCCGGTGGCAAGGCAACACCAACTTCAATCCTGCTGAAGAATAACGGTTTGCATGTGGAGATAGAAATTGATCCGCATTCTACCGTTGGGCGTGACGATCCGGCATCCGTCAGTGATATTTTAATTGAATCTGCAGTCACCACTATTGTTGATTGCGAGGATTCTGTAGCGGCTGTTGATTGTGAAGACAAGCTGGAGGTTTATCGAAACTGGCTTGGTTTAATGACGAGCGAATTGAGCGAGACCTTTAACAAAGCTGGAAAAGAAGTAACACGAAAGCTGAATCCTGATCGTGTTTACACCGCGCAGGGTTCTACCTCAAAAGACGACTATGTGGTTCCCGGTAGAAGTTTGTTATTTATTCGTAATGTTGGTTTGTTGATGAGTTCTGACATTGTTCGACTGAAAAATGGCGACAACATACCTGAAGGCATACTCGACACAGTGGTGACTGTTCTGATTTCCCAGCTGGATTTACACAAATCATCTGGCTTAAGAAATAGTCGCACCGGCAGTATCTATATTGTAAAGCCGAAGATGCATGGTCCGGAAGAAGTCGCATTCTCATCAGAATTGTTTGCGGCGGTTGAAAAACTATTTGGGCTTGAACGAAACACCGTCAAGCTCGGTATCATGGATGAAGAGCGTCGCACTACAGTTAATTTGAAAAATTGTATTCATGCGGCGAAAGAGCGAGTGGTATTTATCAACACCGGTTTCCTCGACCGCACTGGAGATGAAATACATACCAGTATGCAAGCGGGTGCTTTTTTGCCCAAGGGCGAGATCAAACAACAACCATGGATTGCTGCCTATGAGGACTGGAATGTTGATATAGGTCTGGCCTGTGGTTTGCAGGGTAAGGCGCAAATTGGCAAAGGCATGTGGCCAATGCCGGATGAAATGGGTCAGATGATGGAACAGAAAGTTTCACATCCTTACGCTGGCGCCAATACGGCCTGGGTACCCTCACCAACTGCAGCAACCTTACACGCTTTGCATTATCACTACGTGGATGTATTTGATGTGCAAAATCAGTTAAAGCGTCGTGAATGTGCATCACTACAAGATATTTTAACTATTCCATTAATGACAAAAGACCAGAAATTATCAGCGGACACTATCCAGCAAGAGCTCGATAACAATGCTCAGGGAATATTGGGTTACGTTGTGCGCTGGATTGAACAGGGCGTAGGTTGCTCAAAAGTTCCGGATATTCATGATGTCGGTTTAATGGAAGACCGGGCCACCTTAAGAATTTCAAGCCAGCACATTTGTAACTGGCTCTATCATGGTATTTGCACAAAAGAGCAGGTGATTGAAACCATGCAGCGAATGGCTGTCATTGTGGATCAGCAGAATGCCTCGGATGCAGAGTACCAAAATATGGCGCCAGACTTTGACAACAGTATTGCTTACAAAGCAGCACTGGACCTTATTGTTAAGGGTGCAGAACAACCCAGTGGTTATACCGAGCCACTACTGCACGCCTATCGCGTGCGAGCTAAACAGCAGCATTAATTATTTTTACTTTTTATTTTATATAGTACACGGAGAAATACGATGGCCAACTACCACCAGGAAATAAGCAACGCGGCTGATGTTATAGCCAGTAACGGTTCAACATGGGAAGCAATTTCACCCGAGAATGTGGCGCGTATGCGTTTACAAAACCGTTTTAAAACAGGATTGGATATTGCGCGTTATACCGCCGGTATCATGCGCGCCGATATGGCGGAATATGATAAAGATCCTTCAGCTTATACTCAGTCACTGGGTTGTTGGCATGGTTTTATCGGTCAGCAGAAAATGATCTCGGTTAAAAAGCACTTTGGTACCACCAAAGGGCGCTACCTGTATCTTTCTGGTTGGATGGTTGCAGCACTACGTTCAGAGTTTGGTCCATTGCCTGATCAGTCAATGCATGAAAAGACTTCGGTGACAGACTTGATTGCGGAGCTGTATACCTTTCTAAAGCAGGCTGATGCACGCGAGTTGCGTCACTTGTTTGCGGATCTTGATGCAGCCAGAGAAGGTGGTGATGAAGTCGCGATCAAGGCGGCAGAAAAAAGTATTGATGGTTTTGAAACCCATGTGGTACCTATCGTTGCTGATATCGATGCCGGTTTTGGTAATGAAGAAGCTACTTACTTACTGGCCAAACAATTTATTGAGGCGGGTGCTTGCTGCATACAAATCGAAAACCAGGTATCTGATGCGAAACAGTGTGGCCATCAGGATGGTAAGGTGACAGTGCCTCATGAGGATTTCCTGAGCAAAATCAATGCAGTTCGTTATGCCTTTATGGAGCTGGGTGTTGATGACGGTTTAATCGTCGCCCGTACTGACTCCCTCGGTGCCGGCCTGACCCAGAAGATTCCAATTTCAACTGAGCCTGGTGACCTGGCTGACCAGTACCGCAACTTCATTGATGGTGATGAGCTGTCTGCTGAAGAAGCTGCCAACGCTGGTGATATTTTAATGTCGCAGAATGGCAAGTTGATCAAGCCGCATCGTTTACCGAATGGTCTGATTCGTTTTAAGCCGGATACCGGTGTTGACCGTGTGGTACTTGATTGTATTACCTCACTGCAGAACGGTGCTGATCTGTTATGGATCGAAACCGAGAAGCCGCATATTGGTCAGATTGCAGAAATGGTGAATCGTGTGCGCGAAGTCATGCCTTCAGCCAAGCTGGTGTATAACAACAGCCCTTCATTTAACTGGACCCTGAACTTCAGGCAGCAAGTTTTTGACGCTTGGACTGAAGAGGGTAAAGACGTGAGTGGCTATGTTCGTGATCAGCTGATGAGTGTTGAATATGATGATACTGAATTGTCAGTTGAAGCCGATGAGCGTATCAAGAGCTTCCAGGCAGATGCAGCGCGTGAGGCTGGAATTTTCCACCACTTGATTACTTTGCCTACTTATCATACCGCCGCATTATCAACAGACAACCTGGCTAAAGGTTACTTTGGTGATGAAGGAATGCTAGCGTACGTGCAAGGTGTGCAGCGTAAGGAGATTCGACAGTCACTTGATTGTGTCAAGCACCAGGATATGTCTGGCTCGAATATTGGAGATGATCACAAAGAATACTTCTCTGGTTCTCAGGCACTCAAAGCCGGTGGTGCTAAAAACACTATGAATCAATTTTCGTAATTCTTGAATAGCATGTATCTTACGGGCCTTCGGGCCCGTTTTTTATTGGAGAGAGAAAGTGAACATAAGTACACCAGATATTTGTGACGAGTTTGAAAAGGAATTGGATAGTGGTGAGCTACGCGTGCTTGAGTCTCTGTTTGTCTCCTATGGCAAGAACCAGCAGTTCTCAGGCCAAATAGTCACGGTAAGCTGTTTTGAAGATAACTCTAAAGTAAAACAATTGGCTGGCGAGAAAGGTGAGCAGCGGGTGATGGTCGTTGACGGAGGTGGTTCTCGTCAAAAAGCATTGCTGGGCGACATGATTGCCGCGAATGCAGTTAATAACGGCTGGGCTGGATTTGTATTTAATGGGGCGGTTCGTGATGTTGATGCGCTCAACGATCTTCCACTCGGTGTTCGTGCTCTGGGCAGTGTGCCGGTTAAAACAGAAAAGCTAGATAGGGGAGAGATTGGTGTACCGGTATCCTTTGCTGGTCATACCATCAAGCCGGGTGAGTGGTTGTATGCGGACAACAATGGAATCTTAATCTCATCCAGACAGCTCTTAACATAGAGCATAGCTGCCCGAGCTTTAACCAAACGGGCAATATTCCTCACGTTCAACCAGGTCCATTACAAACGAAAGTTTTGCCATACCGCCAATAACGCCCATCACTACACCTAACTCACAGATTTGTGCATTATCAAAATGTTTACTGAGTCGATCATAGAGTTCCTGGTCGAGTCGTCCATCGTGATTGGTTAGCACCATCTGGTCAGCAAACTGTAATACAGCTAATTCGTCTGCATCAAATACACTGTAGTCATTGTTCTGCAATGCCGTAATTTTTTCATCAGGGATGCCGGCTTGTTTGCTACCGGGAATATTCTGCAGGTTGCAAGTACGGCAACCATGCGTCAGTGACAAGCGCAGGCGCACCAGCTGTTTGTATTTTTCATCGACACGGCCAGCAAAGAATATTTCGCCGTAGAATTTCTGCATCACAAATTCGAGTAGTTCGGGAGCTTGAGCAAACACTTCAACAAAACTTGCGTCGCCAGTTAATTGATTCAGTGTGTTTCTTATTTCACTGATTTCGGGTGACATCTCATCGGGTGATATTTTGTTCATGGGGCTTGCTGGCATAGCGCTAAATCCTTTGCTGTTGACTCTGTAATTAGCATAGACCAAAGCCGATAAAAAAACAGCCATGGCTTTCTTTTTTATTGGTCGCTCTCTATACTGAATCAATCACTCGCGAGGTTTCTCAATGTCTGATCTGATACTGCATCACTTTGATGCATCACCGTTTGCTGAAAAAATACGACTCGTCTTTGGCTTGAAAAATCTGGCCTGGAGTTCCGTTGATTTGCCGATGATTATGCCCAAGCCTGATCTGACGGCTTTGACGGGAGGTTATCGCAAAACTCCTGTGCTGCAAATCGGTGCTGAGATCTATGTTGATACCGCGCTAATAGCAGATGAACTGGAGCGACGTTACCCTGAGCCAACCCTGTATCCTGATGGCAATAAGGGTATGTATAAAGCTCTCGCGTTTTGGAGTAATAATAGTTTTTTCCAGCCTGGTGCTGGCCTGTCTATGGGGGTCAATGACCAAGTGCCCGATGAGGTGCTTGATGACCGATTTTCATTTTTTAATTTCATGGACTTCGATGTTCTTGAGGATGAAATACCTTATTTGTACGAGCAGTTTTTGACGCATGCCAGTTTTGTCGAGACACAGTTGAGCGACGGCAGACAGTATTTATTTGGTGATCAGGTTTCCTGGGCTGATGTAAATGCCTGGTTTGTGTTCTGGATGGCACATGGAAACATTCCACCGATAGAGAAGTATTTTTCAAAATTAACAAACGCAGTCGCATGGGAAAAACGCATAGCGAGTGCTGGTTATGGTCAGCGCAGCGAGATGTCAGCCAGTGAGGCGCATGCTATTGCCAACAATACAGCCGCTGAGTCAGGCACGGGTGTAGAGTCGTTGTACCAGCCTTTTACAGAAGGGCAGATAGTAAGCGTCGCTGCTGAAGATTATGGTAAAGACGCCGTGACTGGGAAATTGATCACTCTGACACAAGAGCAAATAAGCATTAACCGCGATGATCCTGTGGCGGGTAATGTGAATATCCATTTCCCCCGTGCCGGCTTTCGTGTGATTGCGAAATAAATTCGATTAGTAAAGAGGAGAAGTAGTTATGATGTCTTTTATATCCCGTATGACCATCAAACCGGAAATGGAGGAGCAGTTCATTGCTTGTTGCAAGAAGTTGGAAGAGCATGTACATGCTAATGAGCCTGATACATTGATTTATCAGTTTTATCGTTTGCGTGAGCCCAATCAGTTTGCCGTAGTTGAATCTTTCACCACAGAAGAGGCAGAAGAAGCGCATCAAAATACTGATTATTTTAAAGCGGTAGTGCCTGATCTGGTCGAGTGTCTGGACGGTGAGTATGTCAGAGAATATCTCGACGATTTATAACTAGTAGGTACCCGCATACCTGTACAGGTATGCGGGTTGATGTTTTAAAAGTTAATCATTGCTCCGCCGTCTACATTCAAGCCCAGTCCGCTAATAAATTGAGCCGCATCGGCTGCCAGGAATAGAGCGCAGTAAGCAACTTCTTCTGGATCACCCAGTCTTCCTATAGGTGCTTTGTTTTCCCAGTAAGCCTTGAACTCGGGATCATCCATGAATGGCTCTGAGAGCGCGGTAATGATCGACCCGGGTTGTAAATAATTGACTGTGATCTGATGTTTGCCTAGGTCGACTGCCATACCCTTGGTAAGACCCGCAACCGCATGTTTGGACATGCCGTAGATTGAAAGCATCGGCCCGCCCATGTCTGACATGATTGAACCGAGATTAATAATTCTGCCACGCTCCTGTTTTTTAAGGTGGGGGAGTGCCGCTTGTGAGATGCGGAATATTGAATTCACATTGACCTGAAAGATAGTCATCATTTGATCATCAGTAAGATCTTCAAACTCACCACCGATAGCTATACCGGCATTGTTGACGAGAATGTGCAGCCTGCCGAACTTTTCTATGCAGCCGGCAACAATTTGTGCTGGTGCATCAGCATCGGTGATGTCTTTTTCCAGGCAGCCAATGTTTTCACCAACATCAAATTGGCTGGTTAAATTCTGGTTTGGTAAATCCACCAAAAATACTTTGGCTCCATGTTCCAGATAAGTGTTGGCAATTGCACGTCCTATGCCGCTAGCGGCACCGGTAATGATCGCGACTTTATTTTCGAGTGAGAGGGTAGCGCTCATAATATCTTTCCTGATTCGATAAATTTTTGATAAAAAAAGACCGGCATCAAGCCGGTCTTTTTGTTTGCTTTACTGCGATACAAACTAGTCGCAGTATTTAGCACCAAACTCGATGCCGTAGGTACGTGGAGCACCGTAGTTAGAGAATTCCCACAAGACACCAACCGCTTGAGAGGCTGTCTTGTAGCGATCATCTGTCAGGTTTTTACCAAACAGCGAAACGTGGTAACAATCATTCTCGGATGTCCAGGTAAGGTTGGCGTTCAAAAGAGTACGCTCTTCCAGAATAGTATCGAAATCTGGTCCGAGATCGTCATTGTAGTAGTAGGTGTTTTCGTCTTCGTAGTTGAATGAGGCGTTCCAGCGCAGGTTCGCACCACTGTGCAACGCCTGATTGTAAGTGAAGTCGATACCAGCAGTAATCTCCGGAGCACGTACTACAGGGCGGCCACTCAAGTCTGTTTCTGCGATACCATCAAAATCTCTGTCGAGTAGAAACTCATCGTATTCAGCGTCGAGGTAACCGATGTTGGCACTGATAGTGGCATTGTCGCCAACGATGAAGGTCGCTTCAGTCTCAAGTCCACGCGTTGTTACTTCAGCTGCGTTAAAGGTAATAGTTTCCTGGAACGCTGTGCCTGGTAATGATACGACGGTACTACGTTGGAAATCTTCGTATTCCATTTGGAAGGCTGTCATATTTAAACGGAAACGGTCTGAGATATCTGCTTTGAAACCAACTTCGAAGTTGATCACGGTTTCAGGATCATAGGCTTGAATTGGGAAGGCACCAGCAGAACCCGCCTGGTCATTATAGCCACCACTCTTAAAGCCGGTAGCGACAGTACCATAAAGGAAGAAGTCATCAGTCATTTCGTATGAACCAGTAACGCGCCAGGTTGGCTCGGTCCAGCTATCTGAGTCGGTATTTACGAAGCCAGCACCTTGGCTGAAATCTGCGCCATTTAGCGGGTTTTCAATCGCTGCTGCAATCCATGCTGGATCAGGGTTGATGAACGAGATTGGTAAACCAATTCGACTAATGAAATCTTTTTCTTCATCAGAATAACGAATACCGGCACCAATCTGGAATTTATCGCTCACATCAAATGTGAAGTCAGCGTAAAGCGCAGTCGAGGTTGAGTCTTGAGCATTACACAGTAATAACGGGGTGCTGTTATCAAGCACGCCAGGGTTGGCTGAACCAAAAAACTCGGTCAAACCCAGTTGTTGTAATACACAGAATTCAGCGTCATTTTGCTGGTAATACGCACCGGCAACATAGCTTAATGCGCTGTCAGCATTGCTGGCGATGCGAATCTCTGCCTGGCTGGTTTCACGGTTATCGTCACGGGTCGCCGCGAAGAATGATTCATAGCTGGTTCCCAGGTATTCGTTTGGCAGTCTTGATTCTTGCTCGCGGTAACCGACATTGGCGCTTAGCGTGTGCGCGCCTAGTTCATAGTCTACATTCAGGTAGATGCCATCGGCATCAACGCGTTGTTGTCCATCTAAACCTACGATCGAGCTATTGTGTATGCCGGCTTGATTTAGCGGGTCACCTGAAGTAACACCAGAGAAGCCGAACAGTGACGCCAGCATGCCTGAGCCTGCTGGTGTTGTGTTAATGACTGGTACTGGATCACTACTATCGCGAATCATTTCAAATTGGAGTAGGGCATTCAGTTGGTCATTTGGTTCCCATAAGAACTTCAATCGACCAGAGAACACATCTTTGCCACCTAGATCACGTCCATCACCAGTTGGTGTGGTACCAACTGCAGCCAGAGCATCTTGCAAAGAAGCGCCAAAAGCATTGGTGATTGGGCCGTCTACTTTACCATTACGGTAGTAGCCGTCTGACTTCTGCCAGATACCGGCGAAGCGCATCGCAAAGTTTTCGCCGAGCGGGTAGTTGGCTGCCGCTTTAAAATCAGTCATGCCGTAGTTACCAACACGCAAGCTGGCTTCCAGGTCTGTTTCACACATTTCCGGTCTTTTGGTACGTACAACTACCGCGCCGGTTGTGGCGTTCTTACCAAACAGCGTGCCTTGAGGTCCACGTAGAACTTCCACAGACTCAATATCAAACGGCTCGAGTAGTTGTGTTTGTACGTGTGGGACAACAAAGTCGTCCATTAGAACCGAAACTTTCGGATCGAAGTATACGATGATGTCAGTCTCACCAGCGCCACGAATAGCAAAGGATGCTGCGTTAAAACCGGTTACGGTGGCTGCAGAGAAGTTAGGGACTAGTGAAGCAACCTCACCAATATCGCTTGAGAATAATTTTTCAAAGGCTTCCTGACTTACACTGGTCACTGAGACCGGCGTAGTTTGCATGTCGGTCTCACCACGACGTGTGGCGGTAACAACAATTTCTTCTAAAACGGCTTCTGCCAGTGCAGACAATGGCAGAGCCATAAGTACTGCCAGGAAGATAGATAGAGCAAGGCTCTTCTGTGTGGTGTTCTTTTGTAACATTGACTTTCCCCTGATTTATAGATGTATTTACGCGTGGATATTTTCCACTATTTACGGGTATTCTACCAAGCAAATAGTAGCGCAAGGCAATTAAAAAAACAATCAGGATTGTTTTTTTAATTGCCTTGCCATAAACTGACAAATATTGGCTTTCTACCTATACTGACTGACAAATAGCCATTTCCTACCCAATATCATCTTTGAGGTGAAACCATGAGTGATGATGCGACAACCAATCAATATGTTATTAACCCTGATGCCCCCGCTGAATCTTTAGAAGCCAAGCAGCCTTGGGTCGATAATGGTGTGGATATCGTATCGCCAGATCGATATTACTCTAGTGAGTTCAAGTCTGAAGAGTGGAACAAGCTATGGCCGAAGGTCTGGTTAATTGCAGGTGTTGAATCTGATCTGCCAGAATTAAATGACTATTTTGTTTTTGATGTTGGGCATGAATCCATCATTGTCAGCCACACTAAAGAAGGTATACAGGCTCACTATAACGTGTGTAGTCATCGTGGCAACCGTCTGGTGCGTGAGGAAAGGGGCAACAACAAACAGTTTACCTGTCCGTTTCATAGCTGGCGTTTTAGTAATCAAGGCGAACTGAAGTTTATAACTGATCGTCATACTTTCAGAGAAGAGCTGGTCTGTGATAACCCTGGTCTGACGCCGGTGAATTGCGTGGTGCATGCCGGCATTATCTTTATCAACATGTCCGATAATCCACCAGATATAAAAGAGTACCTTGGTTTGCCAGAAGGTTACCTTGAGGCCTATCAGGTACATAAAATGAAGGTCGTGCGTCATCAGCGTGTTGAATGGGATGCCAATTGGAAAACAGGCATCGATGCGTTTTATGAAACCTACCATTTGCATGCGGTGCACCCGGAAACCGCTGGCGTAATGGGTGACCTGAATGTTCAGTATGATACTTTCGAAAATGGTGCCAGTCGCATGATAGTACCTATTGGCGTGCCTACCGTTCGTGCCCGCGATCAGGATGCTATGAATGAGGGTCTGGACTGGATGCTGTCTACTGTGGGTATTGATCCGGCTACTTTCGAGGGAGGGGCGCAGGAAGTTCGTGCCGCAATACAAAAAGCCAAGCGCAAGAATGCTGCCGAGCAGGGTGTTGATTATTCCCAGCTGACCGATGGTCAACTAACCGATAGCTGGGCAACCGGTGTTTTTCCGAATGTGCAAATGGGTATGCACGCTGAGGCTGTGTTCTTGATGCGGTTCCTGCCACATGCGACTGACCCCGAGAAATTTTATTACGATACGATGACCTTGATGCACCCAATCACTGACCCGAGTCATCAAGCGCCGGCCTGGATGGGTTTGCCGGAAGATACAGATCTCAGCGGTAAAACCAGAGAAAACATGGTGGAAATCCAGAGTGACGATAATGAGGCATTAGGTATTGTACTGGCACAAGACTCCGAGCTTATTCCTGTGGTACAACAGGGGATACGGTCGCGTGGTTTCAAAGGACCAATTTGGGGAGAGCAAGAGCAGCGATTGAGGCATTTTCATGCGGAGCTTGATCGCTATCTCAACGACGAGAAGTAACTTTTAGTCTACCTTACGTTTTTCTACCAGGTTGTGGCTGCGAAAAGTTAACACCACTTGATCATCCTGATTGAGTACCTGGTAGTGAAACAGGGCATGACCCCGCCAGGGTTTGCTTGAATCTCTTAGCTCGAGTATTTCAGAAGTCGCGTAAATTTCGTCATCCGGTCTTAGCGGTAGTGGCCAGCGCACTTCGTCCCAGCCAAAGCCGCAGACAAAAAAAATATCACCATTGATTTGGTGATCAAGTAAGCGCCACAAGGTTGCTGTATAGGTTCCCGGTGCAATCACATCTTCAAAAATCGAGTCTTTGGCTCCTACCTCGTCAGCATGAAAATATTGGGGGTCATATTTGTTGGCATATTCCAGTAATTCTTTTCTGGTGACGCGCATGCTTTTAGATGAACCCTTCATGCCAACCTTAAGATCTTCATAGTAGCGTTTTTGCATATTCAATGATTTATTTTGCAGTTAATAATCAGGATTGTAGCGTATACAGAATAAAAACAGCCATGGATGTTTTTTAGCATTTTGTGTATGCTTTTTATATACAAATTCCTCTTGTGAGCACTGATATGTCGCGTGAAAAATATTCATTCTCTACCGATACATTAGGCGGCATGCTGCTGGAAATGAGTGCTCGTTTGCCAGATGCCGACGCACTGGTTTTCCCGGATCAAAAGCGAAGTTTCAGTCAGATCACCGAAGATGCAGTTAACAAGGCCCGCAGTTTGCAAGCACTGGGTGTGAAGCCCGGGGATCATGTTGGTATTTTATTGCCAACCTGCATGGACTTTCCCGAGGTTTTTTTTGCTGTGTCTCTTTGCGGTGCAATCGCTGTTCCGGTCAACACACGAAATCAGTATAGAGAAATTGCCTATCTGGTCGGGAACGCTGAACTGGTGTGCCTGTTCACCACCGATATCGTCGAAGATCACGTGCACTTTGCCGAACGAGTAACCAAGGCATTGCCCGGTTTGGAAAAACAGAAAGACACCAAGGCTCTATCTTTAAGTGACTATCCTGCACTCAAGTCACTGGTCTATCTGGGTAGCAGCGAAGCTCCCGGGTTTCTATCAGAAGCCGAGTTTGATGCTCTGGCCGAAACTTCAGATGAAGAGCGAGTCTATCAATCTGCTGCCGAGGTAGATCCCGATTCACCTGGCTTGATGCTATACACCTCGGGAACTACTTCAAACCCCAAGGGGTGCCCGATCAACCATCGTTCAATGCTGGATAATAGCCGTGCGCTGGCCGAACGATATGAGCTTAGCGGGTCTGATAAATTCTGGTCGCCTCTGCCGCTCTGTCATATTGCAGGAATACTACCGATGCTGGCAATATTTGCTGAAGGTGGTAGCTATCAAACTATGTCCTACTTTGATACCACCATTGCGCTCAAGATGCTGGCGGATAATAAGATAACGGCTGCTTACCCTTGCTTCGTGACCATAATTTCTGATCTGGTTAATCATCCGGAATTCCCGAATACAGATTTGAGTGCTATTCGGGTGATGAATAGCAACTTTGCAGTTCAGCCAAAAGAACTGGCAGAAAAAGTGGCGGCGGTTATGCCTAATGCTATTCAGGTGGGCACCTTTGGCATGACAGAAACCGCTGGTACCGTATGCACGAGCCGTCTGAGTGATCCACTCGAGACTCGTTTGACCAGGCTTGGTGTTCCGTTGAAAGGCTGGGAAGTCAAAATTATTGACGCTGAGTCGGGTAAAGAGGCGGCAACCGGTGAGCGTGGTGAAATTGCAGTGCGTGGCACTTCTGTATGTAACTGTTATTACAAAGATGAAGAGAAAACTGCCGAGTCATTCAAGGGCGGCTGGTTCTTTACTGGTGATGTAGGTTCGCTGGATGAGCAGGGGCAGATTATGTTCCATGGCCGTTTGAAAGATATGTTGAAGGTCGGTGGGGAAAATGTTGCTGCTGCCGAGATCGAGGCGCATTTACAAACGCATCCGGCTGTGAAATTAGCACAAGTAGTTGGTGTGCCGGATGCGCGCATGGGCGAAGTCGCCGCAGCTTGTCTTGAATTACATGATGATCAGTCGGTATCATCGGATGAGATTATCGAGCATTGCAAAGGCGAGATTGCCAGTTTCAAAATTCCACGTTTTGTCAGTGTGGTTGCTGAGTGGCCTATGTCCACCAGTAAGATTCAAAAATTCAAGTTACGCGATCATGTCATTAGCGAACACAATTTAAGTTAATTAACGCAGGAGTATTTATGAAAACTTTCGTTGCAACCTTATATGTAAAACCGGAAAAAGCGGCCGATTTTGAACGCTTGCAAACCGAGTTGTCAGAACTCACTCATAAACATGAGCCAGGTACGTTGGTTTACGATGTAATTCGTCATGCAGAAAAAGCGAATACCTACATTGTTTATTCACGATTCAAAGATGAGGCTGCCTTTGAAGCTCATCAAGCCAGCTCTTTTCATGATGATCTGGTGCCACCTATCATGGAATGTTTGTCCGATGAAATGGATCTCCAGTTCTATGAGGCGATAGCCTAGAATGAAAAAGCTCACCGTTTATTGGGTAGTGTTTTTTTTGCTGCTTATGTCTGCCTGTCAAAAGCAGGAGCAGCAGGAAAAGGTGGTTGCTGCAGGCGATGAGAATGTAGAGAGTAATACCATCTCCGGGAGTGAATCTGTAGCAGTAGCAACAATAGACGGTGAGGCTATTTATGCAAGCAATTGTGCGGTTTGCCATGATGGTGGTATTGCAAAGGCGCCACACAAAACATTTCTTGGTCTGATGACGTCAAATACGATTTACAAATCGATGGACGAGGGTTTGATGCAACAGCAGTCCGCTATGCTCAGCGATGAGCAAAAGACAGCAGTCGCCGAGTATCTGGGTGGCCCTTTGGGGATGGCAAATGCCAAGCCTGATATGTGTGCAAAATCTGTGTTTGATCGTGAGCAGTTGCCATTGAGTAAAGACATGGGCTTTGACCTGAAAAAGACCCGTTTTCAACCAGCCAATGTATCAGGTCTGAGTAAGGATGATGTGCCCAAGTTGAAACTCAAGTGGGCATTTGGTTTTCCATCTGCGATCAGAGCGCGCTCGTTACCATTATTAGCTGGCGGGTTTTTGTATGTTGGTAGCCATGACGGCACCGTCTATGCGCTGGACCCCGACACTGCCTGCGTCCACTGGACCTTCGCAGCAGCTGCCGAAGTGCGTACAGCCTTAACCACCAATGACTGGAGTGTCGGGGAGGCTGATCAAACACCAATGCTCTATTTTGGTGACATCATTGCCAATGTGTATGCGGTTAATGCAGCGACGGGTGAGCTAGTCTGGAAAACCAAAGTAGATGATCACGATAATGCGACGGTCACAGGTTCACCTGTATTTCATAATGATCGTCTTTATGTGCCGGTGTCTTCTTTGGAAGTGGCTAGTGCCGCTGATAACAAGTATGAGTGTTGTACCTTCCGTGGTTCAATGTTGAGTCTTGACGCCAATAATGGTGACCAGCTATGGAAGACTTACACTATTGAAGAAGAGTCAAAGCCTACCTATAAAAGTACTGTTGGGACGCAATTCCATGGCCCTTCAGGCGCGCCAATCTGGAATAGTCCCACCATCGATGTTAAACGTAATGTTCTTTATGCCGGTACCGGCGAAAATTACTCATCACCCGCAGATGGTGCCAGCGATGCGATTTATGCTTTTAACCTCGATACCGGCAAGGTTGTATGGCGTCAGCAGGTAACGGCAAATGATGCCTGGAACATGAATTGTGAGATGGAAGTGAAAGAAGGTTGTCCGGAAGAAGATGGACCTGATTATGATTTTGCCGCATCGCCGATGTTGATTGATTTGCCCGATGACAAGCAGATAGTGGTTGCCGGACAAAAATCTGGTTGGCTGTATGGTATGGACCCTGATCAAGAGGGGGCTATTCTCTGGAAAAATCGAGTTGGTCGTGGTGGTGTGCAAGGTGGTATTCACTTTGGTATTGCGGCAGAAGGAACGCGTGTTTATGTTCCGGTAACTGATTTTGATGGGCCGCCACCATTTGGTGACGATTATGGCGACGCAAAAGTGCGGCCTGGTATTTACGCCGTAGATGCAAGTAATGGTGAGTTCCTCTGGAAAGCGCCGCATCCGACTGATGTTTGTAACGGGCGAGATTTTTGTGATCCGGGTGTGTCAGCTGCAGTAACAGCTATTCCCGGTGTTGTGTTTTCGGGTGGCATGGACGGCGTGATGCGCGCCCACGACGGTGCCAGCGGTGAAGTGATATGGAAAGTGAATACCGCGGTTGATTACGAAACAGTCAACGGGGTAAAAGCACAAGGTGGTTCATTCGGTGGTCCGGGTCCAACAATAATTGATGGCACCATGTATGTGAACAGCGGCTACGGCATGTACTTCCATATGCCGGGAAATGTGTTACTTGCTTTTTCTGTTGATTGAGCCTGAAACTGCTTCAGTTATTTTAGATCTTTAGCTTGGTCAATCAGCGATTGTATCTTGGCTTCGAGTTGTTCGATTAATAGTCTTCGAATAACTGGGTCAGGTGGATTGAGGTCATTCGCCATGCCCTCGAGTATGTAACGGGTCAGGTGCATTACCACATCGTAAGCGACGGGTTTATTATCCCATTCAGGAAATAGCTCCATACCCATACGCATATATTCTTTTTCAAAGCTCTTTTGTTTCTTGTGCAAAACATCGGCAAGTTCAGGGTCACGCCGTGCGGCAATGGTCAGTTCCGAAAAAGCCATAAACATCGGCTTGCGGTTTAGCTCGTCATACGAATCAATAGCAAACTGGACTCTGTCCTCGGGGTGTAAATCAAGGTCAGTCAGAGAGTTTTTAAACGCGTTTAAACGTCGCTCATGCAGGTAGTCAATAGCATGCCGAATTATGGCTTTACGAGAAGGGTAGTGATGCCGCATCGCGCCTCTGGATAAACCAGAAAGCTCGGAAATTTTCAGATCAGTAGTATTGTGATAGCCGTACTTAACGAAACATTGCAGAGTGGCCTTGAGGATTGCGTTGCGTGTTGACTGACTCTTGCGAGCTTGTAAGCCTGACGGTGATCTGGATTTTTTTGCAGTAGCCACTGTTGTTAACCATATGCGCTGTTGTGTTCTCAGTATAACAACCGGTCAGAAAAAAAACAGCCATGCTTGATTGTAAATGTGAAACGCCACTGCTAATATTTTAATACAAGGAGAAAACTCATGGCAAAACTCACAGGTAAAGTGGCTCTGGTAACCGGAGCCGCATCAGGATTAGGCAAAGCTGATGCAGAAATGCTGGCAAAGTCTGGCGCAACGGTTTATTTAACAGATGTGAATGACAGTGTTGGAAAAAAAGTAGCGGCTGCAATTAACAAGAAATATAAAAACAAGCGTGCTTATTACATCCATCACGATGTGGCGAGCGAGAAAAACTGGAAGTCAGTCATTGCCTCTATCAAGCGTCGTTCGAAAAGACTCGATGTGCTGGTTAACAATGCTGGCGTAGTTGTGGTCGCAACTCCGGAAACTACCACATTAAAAGAATTCAGATTTGCTAATTCTATTATGTCTGAGGGTGTATTCCTGGGTTGTAAATATGCAATCCCGCTGATGAAAGAAAAGGGCGGAGGTTCAATTATCAATATGTCTTCAGTTGCATCACATGTTGGTTACCCGGTATTTTTTGCCTACTCAGCAGCCAAAGGTGCAGTGCGCTCCATGACTAAATCAATCGCGGTTCATTGTCAGGCGATGGGCTATAACATTCGTTGTAACTCGGTTCACCCAAGTTCAATTGACACCCCGATGATTGCAGAAGCTAATGAGAAGTTGGGCATTAATCCTGATGATGCCGCTGATGGCGATATGATCGGAGTTGGTTCGCCGGAGGATGTAGCGAACTTGGTGGTGTTTCTGGCATCAAAAGAGTCACAATTTATCAATGGTTCCGAGTTAGTCATTGATAACTCGTTGACAGTTAATCCGCTCTAGAGACTAGCTGATCATTTAACAAAAAGGGGAGTGCATGCATGGCACTCCCTTTTTTCGTCTGTATAAAAGATGTTAGTCTTTATAAATATTTTTAAAGCGGTCGGGAACGCCGCCTGGCCAGGCGTTACCCCAGTGTTGCATGCCACCATCTATTGTCAGTTCTGCACCCGTTATAAATTTACCCGCATTTGAACCTAGATAAATGACGCCCTCAGCTACATCGCAGACATCACCAGTTTTCAGCATCGGGTTTGAGTTCATGAAATTGTTTTGAACCTCTTCGCTGTAAACCTCAAGGCCATTGGATGCAATCGAACCAGGGGCGAGACAATTCACTCTGATATTATGTTCGGCCCATTCGGTTGCGACTGAACGCGTCAATGCAAGCACGCCGGATCTTGCGGCAGCGGTGTGTGCGACTTGTGGCATGCCACGACGCACGTTGGCGATAATGTTGACGATGTTTCCAGCCTGTTCATGCTTGCGCCATAGCTGTGCCGCTCGTTGCATCATGTACCAGGTGCCATTGAGATTTAAATCAATCACGGCATTCCAGCCATTAATTGAAAAGTCTATCGCTGGTTGTGGAAACTGGCCGCCACTGTTGTTAACCAGAATATCTATGCCGCCATGGTCATCCCAAATAGCTTGCATCATCTCGGCAACTTTTTCCGGCTCTCTGATATTGACAGTATAACTATGCACTGTTTTCTTCAGATGCTTTTTAACTCCATTGATAGTGCCGTCGAGGTTGTCCTGATTACGACTGCATATGATGACGGTGGCACCGCAGCGCGCCATCAGATAACTAATGCCTCTGCCTATGCCGGTACCGCCACCTGAGACCAATACGGTTTTTCCTGCAAGGCAATTTTCTTTGTAAACGGTAGGATAGGTGGCCAGCTCTTCGTCGTTAAGATCCCAGCGTTGACTGATACCAGCGTCTTTTGAATTTGAATCAGTCGCCATGATATTGTCCTACTATAGAGACGGTACATACGTTTCGGTTGGGTAAGCCGCCCAGGTTATGCGTCAAACCCAGTTGTGGATCTTTAAGTTGTCGTTTGTCAGCACGTCCGTGCATTTGTAAGTACAGCTCATAGATCATGCGTAAGCCTGTTGCGCCGATAGGGTGGCCAAAACATTTAAGGCCACCATCAATTTGACAAGGTAGTTCACCATCGCTGTCGAATTTCCCATCCAGCACATCGTGTACCGCTCTACCTTGTTCGGATACTTGCAGATCTTCCATGGTGACGATTTCTGTCACTGAAAAACAGTCGTGTACTTCAAATAGATCCAGCTCTTTTGCCGGGTCACTAATACCAGCTTCTGCGTAAGCATTTTTTGCTGCAATACGTGCGGTCAGGGCATAACTGCCATCCCAGCTTTTGTGTGCCAGTTCGACGCCGTTACTGGCAGATAACTGCAGGGCTTTAATGCTGACCAGAGTACCCGTTTTGCCAAGATGTGCTGCCATCTCTGGCGTGGTCACGATGGCACAGGCAGCACCATCACTGACACCACAGCAGTCATACAGACCTAGTGGATAAGAGATCATTGGCGCTTGCATGGCTTGTTCTTTTTCTATGGTCTTTTGCAAATGTGCTTTTGGGTTTAGTGAGCCATTTTGATGACTCTTCCATGAAACATGCGCCATTGCTTCCTTAAGGGTATCCATATCCAGTTTGTTTCTGCTGGCATAGGCGCTGGCAAATTGTGCGAATGAACCCGGTGCAGTGCTGCCCGGTAACCACAAGTCTTCAAAAGTACCTTTGGTTCTCTCGGGTAGACCGGCATAACCTGTATCTTTTAATTTCTCGACGCCCATTGCGAGCGCAATATCGCATGCGCCGGCGGCAACTGCGTAGGTCGCTGCGCGCAGCGACTCGGTGCCGGTGGCGCAAAGGTTTTCTACACGCGTGACTGGTATGTTGGGTAGGCGCAAGGCTTGCGACATGGGGATGGCGGATTTACCGACATTTTGTTCATCAAAAAATACGCCAAGCCAGCCTGCTTCTATTTGTTCTTTTTCAATGCCGGCATCAGTAATGCATTCATTAAATGCTTCGAGCATGAGTTCTTCGGGTCCGGCGTCCCAGCGTTCACCGAACTTGCTGCAACCCATACCAATAATGGCAACTTTATCTTTAATGCCCCTACTCATGATTCACCTGCTGGTGCTGCTTTCCAGAAATAACGACGGAAGCCTCTCAATTGATCAATGTCTTTTATTCTAAAGCGGGGCGTTACTTGTACACCTACTGCCAGTTCACCTACTTCAAAATCAGTGAATTCCATCATCACGTTGGCACCATTATCAAATTGGACGTTGCCGTATTTCAAAGGTGGGTTGGTACTGTGAGCCAGCCAGTCTTCGGTAAAGGATTTTACTTGCGCACTTTCATTTTGCAGGCAGTATTCCTGTTGTGTTTCATAGGCACCACAGTCAGGGTTGACGCAAAGTTTCGCCATCGGGAATTGAATAGTTTCGCATGCCTCACAACGACCTCCGATGAAGGTGTTAATGCTTCTGCGTTTGCGATAGTAAACCGACATGGCGGTGCGGTTGTCGCGCTCAGCGCGCATTCCCCAGTCCATATCTAGTAGTTGTTTGTTGGAGAGATAGCGGGTGTAACTCTCTACTGTGGTGCCATCACTGATGGACTGCATCTTTGATTGTTGTTGTTTTAATTTGGCGGTGGTTTTCAGCAAGATGGCGTCTGCACCCTGGCCAAAACCAATTAACAGAATAGTTTGATCCGGCTTGGCGCTGAGTAATATCTGGTGCAGCATCACTAGTGGGTGAGCGCAGCCACAGATACCTGTGATATTGATCAGGTTGTCTGCCAGTTTGGCGTTATCCAATCCTGCTTTTTTAGCCAGTGCGCCGGCGGTTCTGGTATTGCTTAATGGTAGCACCAGATGGTCAATGGTGTCCGCAGCTACTTTTGCTTTGTCGAGCAACTTTTTAATCACCTTGGGTAGTATCTGGTTGATGCCTTCATCGCGAACCCAGCGTTCTTCGTATTGATAGTTGTGGGGCTGTTGCGGGGTACGATAGTGATCGACTAAATCAATTGAGATGGACTCAGCGGCAATAAAGGCCGCTATTGGATTTGATCCGGTGACCACCGCAGCTGCGCCATCTCCATCAATCATTTCAGCGGGGTTGCCTGCTTTTGGAATACAGGCATCTGAAGCAATTAACAGGGATTGAGTGTTGCTAGCATCTTGCTGTAGTTGTCGGAGCAGGGCAGAAGTGCCAGCACGCATTGATGAGCTGACATCAAGTGTTGTGACCGAGTCATTCAGGTTCACTGCTTCACCGATTAAGGTGGCATGTTGTCGGTCAATGAATGGTGCGCTGGTTGAGGCAAAAGTTAGTGATTGTATTTCGTCATTGTCGTTTTGTAACAAGCAATCATTGCCAGCACTAACTGCCATAGTTATCGGGTCTTCATCGCTGCTGCAAAAAGCCCGCTGGCCTTTGGCACGAGCTGCTAGTCCGGGGTTAACCCAGTTGTGAGCCTGGGCGATAGCGGTACGCTGTAATCTCAACCGAGGTATTGATATGGCACTGGCTGTGATTCCAAAATCAGTCATTATTCTTCAATATAATCCGAAAGTAGTTCTGGCAATCGTAACGCGGTATCGATGTTGTCTTTGCCGATGCGTCGGTCGAGTTCTTCATGCCAATAGTAGATGCGTCGTTCCTGATAGTTTAGCTTCATGCCCTTTAGGGATTTAGCGCCGATAGATTTTTGTATCTCTTCAGCAAACTGAGTATCTTCTTCTAGAATGCGTTCAAAGTTTTTAATGCGCTTTACCCAGGTTTCAGTCAGCGGTTCCGTTTTGGCTTCCGGTCCAAACCAGATGACCTCAATGTACATGCTGTCAGTTCCCTTGGGCCAGAATAGCAAGAAAGGCACACCAGCAGGATCTATTGGGGCGACTAAATTCGGGAAGAAGTTATAAGAGCAGTTATTGGTTAAGGGGATTTCTGTAATGGTTTCAATCTGCTTCATGTCGACAGTACCAGGGTCGACCCAGTCGTCGCGTCTCCATGGGGTAATCATGCGCGAGTGGCCATTTTTAAACAGACTGATATGGCAGCCACGGTGGTCGAGGAATCTGTCGACGGTGTTTTTGTGGATTGAGGGCAGGTGATAGACCTCAAGAAAGGCATCCATCAATACTTTAACATTGCAGTTCACGGTAAAGCCGTCACGATGAATGAAGTGCAGGTTTTCAGGTTGCATCTGGGCAAAGTCATCAGCCAGAGGACCGAGATGTTCCAGTAACGGTTCGGCATTCAGATCTTCATTAACGAATATCCAGTTGCCCAACTGCTCTACGCGCACAGCATTCAGGGAATGGCATTTGGTGTCGAGCCCGACAAAATCACGTTTGTCTCTAAGGCGAATCAGATCCCCTTGCAGATTATAAGTCCAACCGTGGTAACCACAGACGAGACTACGTTTAACCGAGCCGGCTGCATCGCGCACAATCGGTGCGCCACGATGTCGGCAAGTATTATAGAAAGCGTTGATCTGATCATTCTCATCTCTGATCAGAACGATTGGGGCACTACCATGTTCCCATAGCATGTAATCGCCCGTACTGGGGATCTCATCTGTGTGTCCGGCGAACAGCCATGCTTTTTGCCACATTAGTGCTTGTTCGGCATCCAGATACTCGGGGTCGTTATATCTGCCCTTGGGAACTTCGGGAAACATTGGAAAGTCTGCAGGGGGCTCTTTGCGCTGTTTTTCGTAGGCGATGCCATCACGAATTTTATTGCTGGATTCCTGATCCATACTGTACCCCTGAAAGAATGTGTAATGACGAGACTAAGTCTCGTTAACTGACTGGAATTCTAACAAAAATTAAAAAAAACAACCACGACTGTTTTTTATTTTATTGTGATCTGAATACGATTGCCAGAGTAGTTAGTTTTAAACTCTAAGCCAGTGTTTTGCGTATTGCTGCCTCGATGTGAGCAGGGCCGGGAACATAGGCGCGTTCCAGTTCTCTGGCAAAAGGTACCGGGGTATGTGGCGCAGAGACTTGTTCTATCGGTGCTTTGAGCGAAGCAAAGCCCTTACTAGCAACCATGGCTGCAATATCAGCCGTTAAGCCACAGCGTGGAGGTGATTCATCTACCACTACCAGCCTGCCAGTTGCCTCAACACTTTCCAGAATGGTTTCTTCATCCAGAGGAGAGCTTGAACGAGGATCTACCAAATCGCAGGTAATGCCTTCCTCTGCCAGCTTATCGATAACTTTAATAGCAAATTTAACGCTGCGACTGAAGGCAACTACAGTCACATCATCACCTTCGCGAGGCATATCAGCTTCACCGATAGGTACCGTGTAAGGCTCATCCGGAACTTCGCACTTGTCGTTATAAAGCCCTTTATGTTCGAAGAACAACACCGGATCATCATCTCGAATTGCACTGATCAACAAGCCTTTAGCATCATAGGCGTTGGACGGCATCACAACTTTGAGCCCTGGCACCGAGGTCATCATTTGGTACATGGTTTGTGAATGTTGTGCGGCCATATTCATACCGGCTCCTGTCGGTAACCTAACCACTACCGGGCAGGTGGTTTTACCACCAAACATATATCGGAATTTTGCCAGCTGATTAAAAATCTGGTCCATGCTCACGCCAATGAAATCGGCAAACATCAGTTCGGCGATAGGGCGCATGCCTGCCAGTGCAGCACCGTTGGCGGCGCCAATTATGGCTGATTCGGAGATGGGGGTATCAATGACTCGATCCACCCCGAATTTATTCACCAGGTCTTTGGTGACGCCAAAGATACCGCCGGCGGCATCAACTACTCCAGCGCTACCTGCTTGTCCACCGGAAACATCCTCGCCGAGAATGAAGACGCGTTCGTCTCGTTCGAACTCCTGATGCAGTGCTTCGTTTAAAGCATCTCGATAGGTTTTAATAGGCACAGTCTACTTCCTTCTAATAATTGATATAAACATCTTCAAGTACATCAGCGGCGACCGGACGTGGTGCGGCGCGAGCCGCAGTGACAGCGTCATCGATCAATTTCATCACTTCTTCATCGGCGCTGTTAAGTTCAGCTTCCGAGAGTGATTGATCAGCGATAACTTTTGCTCTAAAGATTTTCAGGCAGTCCTGATTTTCGCGTATGTCTTTGAGTTCTTCTTTGGAGCGATAATTTTGCGGGTCACCAACATAGTGTCCAAAGTAGCGAGGGCATTCTGCGTAGATGGCAGAAGGACCATTGCCAGCATTGGCGTGTTCAATTGCTTTTTGGGTGGCGTCATATACTGAAAAGAAGTCAGCGCCATCGGCAGTAAACACTGGCATACCAAACCCTTCGGTACGCTTGAGTAAGTCGCCACCTACTGCGTAATCTGCACCGGTGTGTTCGCCATATCCATTATTCTCAAATACAAACACTGATGGTACCTGGAGTACTACTGCGAGATTCATTGCCTCGAAGACTGTGCCTTGATTGGAGCTGCCGTCGCCACTAAATGATACTGCTACATTTTTATCGCCACGTTGTTTGATTGCTATCGCAGCACCCACTGCGAGTGGTGGTCCTCCACCGACGATGCCATTGGCGCCGAGTATGCCTCGATCAAAGTCGGCGATGTGCATAGAACCACCTTTACCTTTACACAGGCCTTCGGTGGAGCCGTAAATCTCTTTCATCATGTCTATTACGTCACCACCCTTGGCGATGCAATGGCCATGGCCGCGATGGGTGCTGACGATATAGTCCTTGTCATCAAGCGACTCACAGACCCCAACAGCAACAGCTTCCTGGCCTGCATACAAGTGAGTAAAACCGGCTATTTCACCCGTCGCAATTTCCACATTCAGGCGTTCTTCAAATTCCCGAATGGTTTTGAGTTGAGAGTAGGCTCTCAGGAGTTTATCTTTGTCCATGATTGATCATCTATTCCGAAGTTAATGAATGGTCGTACAGGGAATACATTATAAATTTCTATTATTTATTTGCCTGCTTTTGACAACAGGTTCTTGTTTTAACTATATCAGTTAAAACTGCAAAAACAAACATTCATGGCTGTTTTGTATTATACTTCTAGAATGGCTTTTGGGTTGTGTTTCTGGCGCTGATCGAGTGCTGCTAGATAACAACTTCAACACATCATGTTCAGGAGAAAAATATGGATCTGGGGTTACGGGATAAAAAAGCAATTATTACTGGCGGTACTAAAGGTATTGGCAGAGTAATTCTTGAGTTGCTGATCAATGAGGGATGTAACGTCGCTACCTGCTCACGATCAATTGAAGATGTTAACAAGACCATAGACAAGTGTTCGACTCGACGAGCTGAAGTGTTTGGTGATGCCTGTAACGTCAGTGATAAAGAAGAGTATGAAGGCTGGATTGATGCCATGGTCGAAAAGATGGATGGTGTCGATATTTTTATACCTAATGTTTCTGCTGGTGGTGGTATGGACAGCGAAAAAAACTGGTGGAAGAATTTTGAGACCGATGTGTTGGGCACGGTCAGAGGTTGTGAGGCGGTGTTACCACACATGAAGAAGCAGAGTAGTGGTGCGATCACGATGATCAGTACCACCGCGGCGGTTGAAACATTCGGTGGACCTATGGCTTATAACGCCATGAAAGCGTCGCTCATTACTTATGCAAAGCAGCTTTCTCAATTTATAGGGCATGACAATATACGAGTGAATACTGTCTTGCCTGGCCCGATTGAATTTCCTGGTGGCAGTTGGGAAATGATCAAGGACACCATGCCCAAGTGGTATGACAAGATCATTAGTGATCATCCCAGTGGCAGACTCGGCACACCGGCTGAAGTCGCTCAATGTATCGTGTTTCTTTCCAGTCCTGCTGCATCGTGGGTGACAGGAAGTAATCTGGTCGTTGATGGTGGTTTCACCAAGCGTGTTCAGTTCTGATTGATGGCTAAAAAAACATACAAAGATATCCCGCGTGTTAGTGAGGCGGTTGATGGTGGTACACCGGTAGATCATGTGCCGCCAGGTGATCTCGGTTACGAGCGGATACCGAAAGAAAAGTATATTTCTGCTGAATATTACGAGCAGGAATGGCAGCAGATGTGGTCAAAAGTCTGGTTGCTAGGCTGTCTCGAAAGAGATCTGGAAGAAGCCGGTAGTTATGTCTGTACCGAAATAGGTCGTGAGTCGGTAATTCTAGTGCGACAACAATCAGGTGAGATCAAGGCGTTTTTCAATGTTTGTCCGCATCGAGGGAATCGTCTGGTTGAATCGGGCATGGGTGAAACCGAAGAACTGTTTACCTGTGGCTATCATGGCTGGCAATACAAGCTCGATGGACGCTTTAACCGCATACCCAATGCCGAGCTTTTCCCTCAAGGCAAGCCTTGTGACGGCCTGTCTGAGCTGCCCTGTGAAACGTGGAACAACTTTGTCTGGTTTAGTCTCGATAAAAATGCAATTCCATTTGATGAGTACATGGCTCCGCTAAAAAAACATTTTGAGCCCTATCATTTTGATCGTATGGTCATGACGCGTGACGTCACTATGGAATGGCCATGCAACTGGAAAACCTCAGTCGATGCATTTAACGAAACCTATCATGTTGCTGCTACGCATCCGCAACTGAAATGGTATCTGGATGACATGGACATCCAGATCGATTGCTATGATCGTCACTCGCGTTATCTGGTGCCATTTGGAGTTACCAGTCCTCATATTGACCGGGTTCCTGAAGTACCGCCACCGCTCAAGTTTATGCTCACCGAGGCTGGTCTTGATCCGGCGGAGTGGTCGGGGCATGTTGATGGTATTCGTGAAGCCGTACAAAAACAGTTGCGCGAGCACGCTGGTGCTGAAGGGCGTGATTATTCGGATTTAAACGATGACCAGCTCACAGATGATTACAATTATCTTGTTTTTCCGAATGTGACGTTTAATACGCATGCGGATCATTTGATGTTGTTTCGCCATCGTCCACATGCAACAGATCCCAACAAAATGTATTTTGATGTATGGATGTTGGAGTACATTGTTGATGAAGATGAAATGCCTGAGTATCGTCCGAGGCATAAATTCCACGAGTACGGCAGTAAATCGCTGGGTATGGTGATCGACCAGGATGGTTATAACTTGCCACGTGTGCAACAAGGAATGAACAGCGCCGCCTATGACGGCTTGTGGTTGGGTGATCTTGAGGTTCGAATTCGACATTTTCACAAGACGCTTGATGATTATGTGTCGAGCGATATCGAGGTTACTGAAGTAGAAGATGAGCCAACCGGTTTTCGGTCGTTGATTCAGAAGCTGGTTACGTGATGCTTTGGCTTCTTCCTTATTCACAGAGTTAATCTGGCCTGACAGTGGACTATTCAGATATTTATAATCGCTTTGCCAAAGGTGATTCGATCTATATTCCTGGTAATTCAGGTGAGCCAAGAGCTTTTGTTGAAGCCTTGGCGGCCGTTTCAGATTTGCCAGAAATAAGTGTTACTCATACCTTTATACCCGGTGTTAATACAGCGCCGTTAGCGACTAGTGATAATAAAATTATCGAGCATGCTTTTTTCCCCAGATCAGGAAAACAGCTTAATTCAGATCGAATACTGTTTAACCGAGACTCGTGGATGGGTGTTTTTCGTTATCTGGAGCAACAGCAATTTGATTGGTTGGTGATGCAGCTTTCTCCACCGAATAAAGATGGCATGTGTTCGTTGGGTACCAGTATTGAATTTTTGCCCTTACTCTTGCAGCGCAGTAATAAAGTGATTGGCATTATTAATCATCAGGTTCCGTTTATTACCAATGCGCCTGCTATCAAGCTCGATGAGCTTGCCTGCAGCATTGAATGTGATGAGCCACTGGTCAGTGTTGGCTCTCCAAGATCGGATCAGGCCTCTAGCAGAATCGCTGAGCACTTGACTACACTGATAGATCGAGATTCGGTTTTACAAACGGGAATCGGAAATATCCCTGATATTTTTTTAAGTAGTCTCACGCAGCATACCGGCCTCAAATTTCAATCAGGCATGTTGTCCGACGGATTTCTAGAACTTCATGATGCCGGGGCGCTGGCATCAGATTTTGATCACAGCTGCACTTTATGCCTGGGCTCCAATAAATTTTACCAGCGCCTGCCGGACCTTAATAATTTATCGTTAGTGCCGGTTAATATCAGTCACGCGTTACCATCAGAAGATACTACAGAAAATTTCCTGGCGATAAATAGCGCCTTGCAAGTTGACTCTAATGGACGAGCGAACCTTGAGTTTCTTGGCGACCGGCGCGTCAGCAACGTAGGCGGCGCTCTTGATTTTTCCCAGCGTGCCAACAGGGGTGAGCATTCACTCAATGTGATTGCTTTGCCGGCAACAGCTGGTAATGGAAAATATTCAAGAATTGTTTCACAGCTTTCCATGCCTGAACATGACTCTCTTGCAGGTACGCACGTTGATCGAGTAGTGACCGAATACGGTATTGCTGACCTGAGTGGAAAAACCAAGCGCCAGCGTGCAATGGCATTGATAGAGGTGGCAGCGCCAAAATTCAGGCCAGGATTGGAAAAAGCACTCTGAAGACAGATCAACAGTATTTGAGGCGAATAAATTAGATCATCTTGAACGTAATGAGATAGAATTGGTCAGATAAATATAACGATTGTGAAGGGTTTCCAGTGCAAAAAATTTCAAGGTTGACACAAATAGCGCTACTTACAGCGTCTCTCAGTATTGCTGCAGTTCTACCAAAGGTTGCCAATGCCACAATCGTAGAAGTGCAAACGGTGCTAGGTAGTTTTCAGGTCAATCTAACAGATGAGGCCACGCCTGAAACTGTCGCTAATTTTCTGACCTATGTTAACGACTCCAATTACACTAACTCGATTTTTCATCGCTCCGTTTCCGACTTTATTGTCCAGGGCGGTGGATTCGTTTTTGACAGTGTCACCCCGATTGTTGCGATCGAGTCGAACGACCCGGTTACCAATGAAGCACAGTTTTCGAATTTGCGCGGTACTATCGCCATGGCAAAGGTTGCAGGTGATGCAGATAGTGCGACCAGCCAATGGTTCATTAATTTAGCTGATAACAGCGCCAATCTTGATGCTCAGAACGGAGGCTTTACGGTTTTTGGTGAAGTGGTGGGTGATGGTATGGATGTGGTGGATGCTATTGCTGCACTGTCTATATTTGCGTTTCCTGCGCCACTCGATGAAATTCCACTGATTGATTATTCAGCTGATGACCCAACTGATGATACTGCTTTACTCAACGAGACCAATCTGGTCATTGTTAATGCAGTAGTTGTAACGGATGCAGCCGTTGATTCAGGTGCAAATCTGGATTTAGCCACTAATACATTGATCATCGAGTTTTTAGAGGAGCAGGAACGACTCCGCTTGGAACAAGAAGAACGCGACAGAATTCTACGTGAAAATCGAGCTTCCGGATTAGGCATGCCTTGGTTGCTAATGCTTGGACTGGTATTTTGGGTTCGTAGAATCAGATAACTACCATCATGGTTGATCCAGACAGCCGTTAGTTATCACAACAACTTGATCCTGATCACTAAATCCTACGTATATCAGTAATATAGATGCTTTACCCAGCGTAAAGTCTTATTATATTTTGTGACACACAGGGATATGTGAATGCTGCAACACCTTTCGAAAATTTTCTGTTTCCTCTTGCTGATGAGTTCGGTACATTCTGTCATGTCCGAAGAAGCAACTACTGAGGTTCTACCAGAGCCAACCGTTACAATTGACAGTGAAATAGAATCTCCTTCGATATTGGGCGTGCTTGAAGAAATTGTAAGCCCTGCCAGAAAAGTAGACTCTTTAATCCAGGAAAAACTCAAAGTTCTAGGTGTTGAAACGCTTGAGGATTTTATCAAGTTACACATGCGACTGGAGGAAAGTCGTTCCGAAGCAGAATATGAGTTGCGTCGATCAGTATCTGAGCCTGAGCAAGATCGTTTACGCGCCCAAATCTCAACACTCGAACAACAAATCACCGCCAATGAAGCACGCTTCGAAGAGATTGCTACCGGGGTCAATCTCTCCTTAAACAGCGAAAGTACAGAGAACCTGAATTTCACCCAGAACCTTCAGCTTTTGATTGACCCTTTATTTAAAGCCTTGCTGCAATCGACTGAAGGTATTCGGGTAAAAGCAGATATTGTTGAAGATATAAATAACTATGAGTTAACTCTGGCTCAGGCTGATCGTGCGGTAGAGAATCTGGGCGTATGGCTAGAACGAGATCTTAACGAAGAAAGCCGAACCAGACTAACCGAGTTGTTAAGTCGCTGGGAAAACCAGCAGCTTGAAATGTCTTCCAACCTGAAAGCATCGCAATTGCAGTTGCAACAACACGAGGCTGAAAAACTATCGGTCGGTGATAAATTTGGGCTAAACCTTAAACATTTTTTCCAGACCCGCGGTTTGTATTGCGTATTGGGATTGCTCTCATTTTTTCTAGTGCTGCTGTTATGTAATTTACTCTATCGCGGCATAATGAAGTTTCCATTTTTTGCTGATGGTAATAGAAGTTTTAACGCGCGCCTATTTGATTTGGCTTATAAGGCGACTTCAGTGCTGCTTGCTTCGCTCGCACCACTGGCTACGTTTTATATGTTTGAAGACTGGGTCATGTTCAGTATTGGTCTGTTGATTGCATTTGGCGTGCTTTGGTCATTGCGGAATGTGATTCCTAATATGTGGCGGCAAGGGCGATTATTATTAAACATTGGCGCTGTCAGAGAGGGTGAAAGAATAAATTATTCGGGCCTGCCTTGGCGAGTCAAGACATTGAATATCTTTAGTGAGCTTGAAAATCCAGAAAATAAATTACGTTTACGGGTGCCAGTTGAGAATTTATTGGGTTTGACCTCAAAGCCTGTACAGACATCTGAGTCTTGGTTTCCGTGTAAAAAAGGGGATTGGGTGATTTTATCTGACGGTTTTCGAGGAGAGGTGACAGCAATTTCAATCGAGTTTATCGATATTCATGATCGCGGCTCGTCAACTAGAACCTATCCTATGCAGGACTTTCTAGCCTTGAGCCCGTTAAATATTTCGGAGTCCTTTCGTCTTAAGGAAACCTTAGGCATTAGCTATAGCCACCAGCGTGATAGTACCAATAGAGTGTTAGGTTCACTAAAGCGATTCATAAAGCAGAAGGTTGCTGATGAAGGTTATGAGCCTCATGTGAGCAACCTCTTGGTAGAGTTTGAGCGCATGGGTGATTCTTCTCTCGACATTACCGTCATTATGGATGTCGATGGATCACAGGCATCGCTTTATAATCGAATAAAGCGAGCGATGCAACGTTGGTGTGTTGATGCGAGTAGTGAGTTTGGTTGGGAGATACCGTTCCCGCAACGCACTCTACACGTCATACATGAAGCTAAAAAGCAGGAGTATGGACAGGCTGACCTCTTCACAGAAGAAGCTAACTTAATAGATGAGAGCGAGGCGGCTGAATAGTTCAGGCGTACGTTCTCGCAATGTACTGATCGATAATAGACTGAAATTCTGAGGCAATGTTTTCGCCCTTCAGGGTCACATCTTTTTCCCCATCAATATAAACAGGCGCAACCGGTTTTTCTCCAGTGCCTGGAAGGCTTATGCCAATGTTGGCATGTTTGCTTTCTCCAGGGCCATTAACGACACAACCCATCACCGCAACCGACAGGTTTTCGACACCTGAGTATTGTTGCTTCCACTCCGGCATTTTATCGCGCAGATAATGTTGTATGTCCTGTGCGAGCTCCTGAAAATATTCACTGGTGGTTCTACCGCACCCGGGGCAGGCTACTACGGCTGGTGTGAAGGCTCGCAAGCCCATGGTTTGCAGGATTTCCTGAGCGACGATAACTTCCTGCGTACGTTTGCCGCCAGGCTCAGGAGTCAGCGAGATTCTTATGGTGTCACCGATACCTTGTTGCAACAATACTGCCAATGCGGCGGTTGATGCGACGATGCCTTTACTACCCATGCCGGCTTCTGTTAGACCGAGGTGCAAGGCGTAATCAGACTGTGCTGCCAGGGATTGATAGACTTCAATCAGATCCTGCACACCACTCATTTTACAAGACAGTACAATTTTATTTTTAGCCAGTCCGAGTGATTCAGCTCGGGCAGCACTTTCCAGTGCAGAGGCAATCACCGCTTTTTTGGTGATGGTTGAAAGTGCCTCGGGTTGATCAAGTGTTGCATTTTTATCCAGCATGCGCGCCAGAAGTTGTTGATCCAGCGAACCCCAATTAACCCCGATGCGAACCGGTTTGTCATGTTCGCGGGCAATCTCGATCATTTGATCAAACTGTTCATCCCGCTTCTTACCACGGCCTACATTACCCGGATTGATACGATACTTTGAGAGCAGTCGCGCACAATCGGGGTTCTCTTTAAGTAGTTTATGGCCGTTGTAATGAAAATCGCCCACTAGCGGTACGCTGCAGTTCATGTCCTGCATGCGTTTAATGATTTCAGGTATCGCGGCGGCAGAGTCTTGATTGTTGACGGTCAGTCGAACCAGTTCAGAGCCGGCTTGCGCTAGCTCGGTTACCTGAATGGCGGTACGTATCGCATCGGCAGTGTCTGTATTGGTCATCGATTGTACGACGACAGGCTTGCAGCCACCGACAACAACACCACCAATATCTACGGCTTTTGTCTTAACTCTCTCAAGGCTCATATTGAAATTATAGCTTTACTTGGGCGGTTGAGCTATGCGGATAATCACGCGCCGTGGTAATCAGTTTTTTCATTAGAATGATTGCAACAATACCCAGGCCAACACACATCGCTGTCCAGTAGCCAAAGGCGCCATTCAGCATCGGGTATGAACTGTTTTTTGAAAGCAGATAGCCCATTGGCGCTGCAATTATCCAGAACCCGATGAATTGAATAATCACAGGTGATTTGGTGTCGAGATAAGCACGTAAACCATACAAGGCTGTTACTTGCATGGCGTCGGCAAATTGAACAACAGCGGCAAAGACTAGCAGTGTTGCGGCCAAGGCAATCACATCAGGATCGTTACTGAACAACGCCACTATTTCGTGACGAAACAGAATAAATATAGCGGAACAGACCAGAGAGACAGCCACGCCGATTTTAATTCCTGTTTGGCACGTGTCCTTGGCTTGCTGATAATGATCGCGACCCAGATGGTGTGATGCTCTAATCGTAATCGCCTGACTCAGGCCATGATAGATCATATACGTTGCAGAAGCGGCCGCAATGGCTACGGCATGTGCGCCTGCATTGATCGCACCAAAATACACAATCATAACGGCGGCACCACTGAAAAACCCCATTTCAATCAGTACCGAGAGTCCCATAGGAAAGCCCAGTTTGATGATTTTTATAATTTCTGATTTATTCGCCGTTTCAAAATGATCAGTCAATGTTATGTTGTGCTTTTTCAAAGCCAGCCACAGGCAAACAAAAAGGCTGAGCATGATAAAGGATTGAATCGCAACGGTGGCAACCGCGCAACCTACACTGCCAAGGCGAGGTGCCCCCAGATAGCCGTGTACCAGAATGATGTCCAGAGGAATATTGATGAGAAATGCCAGTAAATTCACAATTAACACGGGAACCGTCCACGTCATTGATTCCAGTGATGAGCGTAAGCCGGCAACCATGCAAAGCACAAAGCCGCTCAAAGACATCACGGCTGTATAGCTGGTAGCAATGCGCTGTATTTCAGGGTCAAAATTTGCACGGCTGAGTAACTGGGAGGCGCAATAGATAAAAGCCATGCAGAATATGCCAACCAGTACACAAGTCCATAAAACCTGCTGTATCTGTGATGCCATTTGATTCAGACGGCCCGCTCCGAAGTGACGGCTAACCAGTGGAGCAGCGGCAAAGCCAATCGCAAAGAAAGAGTAAATGATGATGTGGGTAACATTACTACCCAATGTCATGCCAGCGAGCTCAACAGTGCCAGCTCGTCCAGCAACGATTACGTCAGTAATCCCCATGCCGATGATGATTAACTGACTCATGGCGATGGGCAGCGCCAGCCGCATCAGGGATTTTGCTTCACTACCGAAAAACATGTTTAAGCCACAGTTGCGATCAAATCGTACTGGTCTGCATCGGTAATGGTGACTTGTGCAAATTCGCCAATCGGTAGTTGTTGGTCAGTGATGATAACCGCGCCATCAATTTCGGGAGCATCGGCGGTGCTACGGGCAATACTGTTACCGTCTTGATGAGCATCCACTAGAACCGTTATATTTTGCCCGATTTTCTCTTGTAACAGCTCGGCGCTGATGGTTGCTTGCAGGGTCATCAGCCGGTCGTAGCGATCTTGTTTGATCTCTTCCGGCACACTATCGGGTAAGTCATTGGCGGTGGCACCATCAACCGGCGAATACATAAAACAACCCAGGCGATTGATGCGCGCTTCTTTAAGAAAATCGAGCAGCTCTTCAAACTCTTCTTCAGTCTCGCCGGGAAAGCCAACAATGAACGTGCTGCGAATCGTGATTTGTGGGCATATCTCGCGCCAGGCATTGATACGTTCAAGCATGCGAGCAGACTTTGCCGGTCTTTTCATCAACCTCAAGATTCTTGGGCTGGCGTGCTGCATGGGAATATCAAGATAGGGCAGGATTTTGTTTTCTGCCATCAAGGGAATCAGTTTGTCCACATGTGGGTAAGGGTAAACATAGTGCATGCGTATCCACATACCCATTTCGCCCAGTGCCTCAGCAAGCGTTTGCAGGTTTGACTTGAGCGGCTTACCATCCCAAAAGCCGGTCTGGTATTTGGTATCAACACCGTAAGCGCTGGTGTCTTGAGAGACG
>CALISW010000181.1 GCA_938041655.1 uncultured Thiotrichales bacterium
TCATAACAATGACGAGTATCTGGATATCCTGAAAACCGAACTGACCGAATTAGTACGTGAGGCAAACAAGGATGGCAGTGGTCGTTTGATGAATCTTGGCTTGCACCCACACGTTAGTGGGCGTGCATTCAGGATGCCAGTGTTACGCGAGTTCTTGAAGTTCGCCAGCGAACTGGAAGGCGTTTGGTTCCCTAAACGTGAAGAAGTGGCAGCCTGGTATGTACAACACGCCGAGGCCCATATACCCGGTCAACCTGGAATCTGAAATTAGAACTGCACTACCTGCTGAACTGGCGTGATGGTTGCCAGGCAGCAGGCAGTGTCGGTAAACACATCCCTCAAAGTGGTCAGCTCAACCGGTATTTCTGTTGGCAATTTATAGGCAACCGGTAAGCCAGCCTCACACAACACTTCAATCTCAGTCGATGGCAAAGCGAAACCTTCGCCGGTAATTTTCATGCGCGCTTCTTTCGCAGTCCACAACCAGAAAAACGCCTGCTGCTTTTCTTTACCAGAAAATCCAGCCAGCCAGTTCAGCTCAGGTTCTAGAAAATGGATCTTGCTCAATTCTTCCAGCTCTATCAGACGTGACAAATGCTCGATATCAATACCAACTTGCTGGTCGTGTGTGACTGCTAGCACCGCCAGGTTTTCTGAGTGCGACAAGTTAAATTCAATCGCATGATTTTCTATAAAGGGTTTGCCGCGTTCTTGTTCCTGAATATTCAGCTCGCTCCCAGATACGCCAACATATTCGGCCAGGATTTTTCGTATCCAACTTCTGCCACGCTGATAACGCACGCGATGAATATCCTGCACATATTTATTGGCTTTTTCTTTTTCAGCTTCTGACAACAATTGATCATTCAGACCAACCACTTTCGAGCTGGAATCATCCAGATCAAGTCGATAAAGGTGAACTTCTTTGGCGTTTATAGTGCGCATATTAATGCCCAGCTTACCTGATTGATCACTAGTGATCGATTATTGAACAAGAGATATTTCTAATGATTTTCTTTGCCCTAAAACGTGGGGTTTTGAGTTCTCGCCAGTCGAACAACGAGATATTTTCAAACTTCTGTGTCGGCAATGTGATTATACTAAAACCTACTTTCGCATTGTGTTGTGCACAGCACGGGTACGGATATATGGATTTTTTTGGTCTGGACACAAACTTAAAACAATTGCCGTCACCTGCCGTACCTTACGATTACTTCAGGA
Source organism: uncultured Thiotrichales bacterium (assembly GCA_938041655.1). Taxonomy (GTDB): domain Bacteria; phylum Pseudomonadota; class Gammaproteobacteria; order CAZUMV01; family CAZUMV01; genus CALIRD01. The sequence goes on from CALISW010000181.1 coordinate 1,222, forward strand.
AGCCTGCGGGTTCGCTTACCTGGCACTTACAGACCATCATAATTGCAACGATATTGGCTCTTACTTTAGGGTGCGAATCAGTTGTCGATGAACTACTCCCTTCGAATTTAACCGAATGCGATGTCTGTCCTGAAATCGTAAAAATCGAAGCGACAGAATTTGATATGGGACGCGATGGTGGTGAGCCCAAACGCTATGACGGACCGGTTCGACGTATTACTTTTAAGAATGATTTCTGGATCTCACGTCGCGAAGTCAGCTATGCACAATTTGCAGCGTTTACCGAGCGAAGCGGTTATGAACCTGCGCCCGGATGTAATGTTTACATCGATGGATATTGGGGCTGGTCCGATGAGGCCAACTGGAAAAACCCGGGCCTGTCCGTGCTACCTAGGGCCTCGGATCCGGTGGTATGTGTGTCTTGGAACGATGCCGTAGCCTACGCGGCTTGGGTCAGCGAGCAAACGGGTAAGCCATATCGCTTACCGACCGAAGCAGAATGGGAATTTGTTGCTCGTGATGGTTCCACAGGAGAGTTTGCCTGGGATGGCGGGCAAAACGGCGGTTGCGATCAAGCCAATATGTTCGACCTGTCGGGTCGTGACAGCAAAAAGGATGTACCCTGGCCGAATGCAGAATGTGATGATGGTTTTTCCGAGGTGTCCCCAGTGGGGAGTTTGCAGCCTAATTCTTTTGGTGTTTACGACATTCTGGGAAATGTGTGGGAGTGGACCCAGGATTGCTATATCTTGCCGTACCCCTCTGACGGTGCTGTGGACGGCACGTCTATCGAAGCCGCTGGTAAGTGCGAGCGACGTACGGTGAGAGGCGGCAGTTGGGAAACACGCCCGGATAGATTTGCTTCTTCATTCCGGGGGCGTGATGACCCGACTAAAGCCTTTCGTACCTTTGGCATTCGACTCGCACGAAATGCCAGTGAGTAGCCCAGATAATCAAATCCGCAACAATGAAATTACACGGGGGCGTTATGACGATTGATCGTCGCCATTTTTTATCAGGTGCAGCGGCAGCAGCACTGGCTGCCTGCTCCACACCCAGCAGCAATACCACGAATGTTGCGGATACAAAACTGGCAGCTATTGATGTATCAACAGCCGAAGATAATTTGCGCAATGTCATGCGGGTGCTTGGCTATGAAGGTGGCGGCGACGTGCTCTACTGGTTTCATGGATTTATCTATGCCGTCAAGCCTGAACGGCGACCGTTTCCCATACTCCATTTTAACGGCGTTAATGCCATGCGCTTTGTGCAGCATGATGACGGTGCCTATTCAAGCACCCACGATTCCATCAGTTTTATGGAAGACATAGAGACCCACGAGCTATTGGAAAGCTGGGTTAATCCCATCACTAAAGAGACCTTGCAACCAAAACCAAATGCGTTTCGCGGTTCCATCTATGATTACACTGTTAAAGGCTCGACCATGAGGCGTGGCAAAAACAGTACCGTCACTCGTTTACATCCGGGTATGTGGACTTTCGGACCTGAGTCAGCGTGGGTAACAATAGACCGACCCTACGCCGAGACTTTTCAATTTCCATGGTCAGAAGCCCGCACCTATGAAGTAGATATGGCGGACCTCAGAGATAGCTCCAACAAAAGGCTGCTGAATCGAATGCACTCTTCGGTCACCATGCCGTTTTCCAGATGGATGAATATGGAACCAGCTCAAGGTCATACCATGTGGCAAGCCAATGGCCGTAAGTTAAATGATGCCTCTGGATTGCCAGACCATATTCTGGAACGATGCAAAACTTACCTGCCGGAAATTTTTGACTATGATGTATTCAAATAATCCCTTTAGCCAATCTTGTTGAGCCTGATCCTTCATGCATCAGCTTAGATTTATAACAACATGAATATTAAAATCCAACGACGAGAATTTCTTAAAGGTAGTGTTGGCTTAACCGGTCTTTTTTTATTCGGCTGCTCGAACCAGAAACCAGTCGACACCGAGGATGTAATTCGTTCAGAGCTGGGTGTCTATCTGAATATTTTTTCAGATGGGCGTGTGTTGTTTGAAACACCGAATGCAGAAATGGGTCAAGGCACATATGATGCACTGGCGAAAATCCTGGTTGAGGAACTCGATGCCGATTGGGGCAAAGTTGAAATCACCCTCTCGGGCGCGAATGCGGCGATGGCAAACCCGAAATTATTTGGGCAAGTCACCGGCAACAGTGACGCCGTCCGGGGATATTTCCCCGTCCTGAGAAATGCCGGTGCGGCGGCGCGTTCAATGTTGATACAAGCCGCTGCAGAACGCTGGAATGTTCCAAGCATTGAATGCACAACTGAAAACGGCTGGGTCATCTCGGGCAGTAATCGCGCCAGCTATGGTGACCTTTCTGAAGCGGCTGGCAAGTTGAGTATTCCGGAAAATGTCACACTCAAGCAAGCGTCGGAATTTAAATTTATAGGACATGATTTCCCGCGCAAAGAAACGGCAACAAAAATAACGGGTGAAGCCATCTTTGGCATCGACGTAATGCTACCCAATATGCTGACGGCTGCCCTTGCCATGCCCGCCGAAGCATGGGGCAAGCCCAAAATGGTTGACGATGGCGGCGCTTCATCCGTTGATGGGGTTAAAGCTGTCATTCCTGTGTTCGGTGGCTTTGCCGTCATTGCCGATGATTTTTGGACGGCAAAAACAGCAGCGGAAAAAATCAGCGTCGGGATTGAAGAAGACGATGTGCAAAGAAACTCCAGCGCGGAAATACAAGAACATTTGTCAGCCATGTCAGGGCCACAGTACGATGAGCATGGTGTTTTATTTGCCGGCGTAAATGGTGGTAAGGACCTTGCCGTCTCGCGGGTAGCTTTTAGAAGCGCTATTAGTAATGGTAAAACTCTAAAGCTGCAACAATCAGTTCCCTTTCTCGCTCATGGGGCTTTGGAACCTTTATGCTGCACCGCCCAATTTGATACTAACAAGCTAACACTTTGGGCGCCGACACAAACCCCGAAAGGTGTGCACGCGCTTGCCGTTAAATTATCCGGTTTACCCAAAGACAGTGTAGAAGTTCACCGGACATTTCTGGGTGGCGGCTTTGGTCGTAAATGGCACACAGACTTTATCCAGCAATCAATCGAAACAGCGATGGCTATGCCGGGGCGTCCGGTAAAACTTATCTGGACACGGGAACAGGATACACAGCACGACTTCTACCGCCCCGCGCATGCCAGCCATGTGGAGATGGGATTTGATGACAATGGCAAAATCACTGCCTGGAAAAATGTGATTGCGGGCAAATCGATTAGTAAAACATGGTCTGCATTTTATAAGCCGGAGGCGCCTGACAGAACGCTGCACAAAGTACCCTTGTATGACTTTAAGACAATCCATCTGGAAACCCGGGCAGTAGACTCACCGGTCCCAATTGGTTATTGGCGTTCGGTTTCACACGCGCACACTTGTTTTTTTACTGAAGCCGCTATAGATGAAGCCGCCACAACATGGGATCGAGACCCTCTTGAATACCGCTTGGAACATCTAAAAGATGAGCGTCCGCGCCGTGTATTGAAAGCATTACAGGAGTTAATGTCGAAAAGTGAAAACGACGCGGGTACATCGAGCGGTATAGCGCTAATGTCAGGATACGATGGATTTTGTGCCGTGGGCGTACAGATCACCCTGGCCGACCAAAACCTGGATGTTAATAAAATTTGGGCGGTCGCTGATTGTGGTTTGGTTATTGATCCAGAGAATGCAAAACGCCAAATCGAGGGTGGTATTTTTTATGGGCTTGGTCCTGCACTCGACGGTAAGATTGAGTTTGACGAGCGTAAAGTACAATCCAGTTACTTTAATGATAGCGGTGCGTCATCACCGTTCGCCGCACCGTTAGTCGAGATCAAATTATTACCTTCTGATGCGCCACCGGGCGGCATTGGCGAACTGGGTACACCCGCTATTGCACCGGCGCTTTGCAATGCCATTGCAGCGGCCGGTGGCCCGCGTATACGGGACTTGCCAATTTCCAAAGCAGGCTTGAGAGTCAGGGTATGACGCGAGATTGTAAATGAAACAAACCTATCAATTAAAAATTAATGGCAAGTCGCAAAGTGTGCGTGCTGCTCCGGGTACGCCCCTGCTGTGGGTGTTACGGGAGCAGGTGCAACTAACGGGCACAAAATATGGCTGCGGCGTCGGCCAATGCGGTGCCTGCACCATCCATATTGATGGTAAGGTCCAGCGTAGCTGCGTACTGCCTGTCGATGCTATTGGGCCAGATCAGGAAATTGTGACCATTGAAGGTTTGGTTGCTGACAGCCCAGATCACCCTGTGCTGCTAGCCTGGGCGGAAATGGATGTACCACAATGCGGCTATTGCCAAACGGGACAAATCATGGCGGCCACGCAATTTCTAAATGACACACCAAAACCGAACACCGATGAAATTCGTGCAGGCATGATGAACTATTGCCGCTGCGGAACCTACAATGCCATTGCAGCTGCAATCTCTCGCGCTGCTGATCTTGGTAATAAATAGGGGTGCATTGAATGAGCGAAAAAACACAACGCCAAATAAAAACTCTATCGCGCCGATCAGTTATTGCCGGGCTAGCTGCTGTGCCTTTCATAGCCGGGTGTTCGCCGCGTAGCACATGGTCAACCACGGAAGTCGATGTGCTGGTCATTGGCGCTGGTATAGCCGGGCTGGCTGCCGCCAAAACTTTAGAAGATCAGGGATTTAGTGTCAGCGTCGTTGAAGCCGATTCTCGTTTGGGTGGACGCTGTCATACCTTGCGTTTGGATGATGGTTATTACGATTGCGGCGCAACTACAATTGGCCCGGCTTACGGGCGCATTCGGACTTTTGCGAATTTAGCCGGCGTTGAGTTAGTCGCACCGCCTTCACGCGATGGCTTTAGTTATCATATCAACGATATGTTCGTCGGTCCGAATGAGTGGGAAAATTCAAAAGCTAACAAACTGGTCGGGGATGAGCGCAGGATATTGCCGCAATCGCTCGAATTCACATTAGTACAACGTTTTAATCAAATTAAGCATCTGTTTGATTGGAACGCACCGGAAATGCTGCAATACGATATCCCCTATGACGACTATTTACTCAGTAATGGTTTGTCAAAGGAGGCGATCAGGCTGATTTCATTAACATCAAACTCAATGTCGTTGTCAGCAACCTCTGCCTTGTTTCAAATGCGTGAGTTTGCTCGTCTGGCTTTGCCAAATACAAATAAAAATGAAGGGGAAGTGTATGCCGCGGCCGGGCGAAAAAATTATCATTATGTCAAAGGTGGCACCTCTAATTTAATTGATGGCATGGCGGGTCTTTTGCAAAGCACGCCACGCTTGAATGCGGCGGTAACTGCCATCGACGTCTCTGCAGGCGGGATTGAAGCGCACTTGAAGAACGGAGATCGCATTGCTGCGAAATCTGTTATTTGTACCATTCCATACAGCGCGCTCGGAAATGTAAAAATATCGCCGACGCTAACGGGCGACAAACAAAATGCAGTTGCCAAATCACAATACACAACCACAACGCATGTTTTCTGCCGCCCTAAACGGGCTTATTGGGATGACGATGGTCACCCGGCAGGATTAGTCACAGATGGCTTACTTGATCGGGTGTTCGCCAACAAAGGAAACGACGGCAAAGTTGCCTGGCTTGATGTGTGGCTAAACGGCGCTAATGCAGCACAACTGGACGGACTTTCAAAAGCACAGCGTAATGAGAAAGTGATGGCGGAATTGGCAAGAGTAAGACCGTCAACAATGGGTAATCTGGAAGTTGTCGGCTCCTATAGCTGGGGCAACAATCCCTTCGTCAAAGGTAATAAACAGGTGCTTGCACCCGGGCAAATTGGATCTGTGTACCCGTTTATGGCGTCGCCCTGGATGAACAGATTACGCTTTGCCGGTGAACATACGCGCTCTACTGAAGCAGGCCTGGAGGCCGCCGCCGAGAGCGGTATGCGTGAAGCCAACGCCGTTATGGAACGTGTTCTGTAGTGAATAATACATCAAACAGCAGCCACGACATTTCCTTCAAAGCCATTGTCGGCTGGGGGCTTGGCACTCTGCCGGTTGCTATATTTTTTAACTCTTTCAATTTTCTCGCATTGCGGTTTTTTACTGATTTTGTGGGTCTTGCCGCAGCAACGACCGGCATCATTATCGGACTATCAAAACTCTACGACGCATTTTCTGACCCAATCATGGGATTTATCAGCGACCGTACAAAAAGTCGCGCAGGTCGCAGACGGCCATATCTTTTACTGGGTGGCTTCATGTGCGCGCTTAGTATTTTTGGTATTTTTTCAATCCCGGAAGGCCTGGATACACAAACCGCAATATGGATATTTAGCCTGGCGGTCTTTCTCTACGCCACCAGCTATACGATTTATAACGTGCCTTATATGGCCATGCCATCCGAAATTACGACGCGCGGCCAAACACGTTCTGCTCTGATGAGCTGGCGTGTAGCGAGCATAGGAATTGGCGGCATGTTGGCCGGAGCACTCGGACCCAAAATTATAGCCTGGGGTGGTGGCGGTGCAGAGGGGCATAGATTAATGGGCATGGTGCTGGCCGGCCTTATTTTTGCGTTTGCTGTGAACACCTTCATTCTAACCAGTGATGCCCCGAGGGACGCTCGAAAAATTTCGCCTAAGCGAATTCCATTGAAGGAAAAGATAAAAACAGTTATATCCAACAAGCCCTTTATCAACCTGTTAGGGCTCAAACTTTTTCAGCTCATGGGCGTGGCCATGTCTTCCGCAACGCTTGCTTTTTTTGTGGTTTGGATATTAGGCCGCGGCTATTCAGACCTGGGAACGATTATCTTGTTCACCACTGCCGGACAAATTATCGGCACGCCACTATGGCTTAAGTTTTCAAATCGATTCGGAAAGAAAACGACCTTTTATATTTCAGCTATCTTGTTTAGCGCTGCCTCTATGTCATGGCTATTGGCAACCGCGAGTGAGCCAATGTGGATCACCTGTTTACGAGTGTTCATTAAAGGTCTTGCCGCCGGGGGCATATTAATTGTCAGTCAGGCCCTGCTACCCGATACCATTGAATATGATCGCTTGAGAACGAATATGCGTCGTGAAGGCGTACTCAGCGGATTCTACACAACGATTGAAAAAGTCGCCTTTGCTATTGGCGTTGCCGCTACCGGACTGTATCTGGATGCAATGAACTATACGCCTGGCTTGCGCGCCGAGACCGATGTTCAGCCGGATCAAGCCATTACGGCTATATATTTTTGTCAGTCTGTTTGGCCAGCTGTTGGTATGTTATTCGCTATGTTTTTTATGAGCCGAATAAAGCTGGACGATGAGATATTGGATAATCTTCGCTCAGAGAAATCTGAGTCGCCAGCATAGCGAACTATATTCGGATCATATTTTCCACTAAGCGCGTAGCGACCAAGATTCAAATGTGTTATTTAATACGTATAGTTTTTAAACAATTTCATATAATGCAATTCATCTGCACGATGTGAACGGAGAAGAGAATGTCATCCTTTTCGGATAAAGACACAGCTGGTAATAAAATAGATCAATATCTTTCCGATGCTGGCATAGACGATTTGACGGAGATGGTGCTGGCACTAAGTGCTGAAGTTTGTATTTTGCGCGATCGCATAGACACGCACGAACGACTTGCAGATTTAGGGAAGCCCCTTACACTTGAAAATACAGAGGACTTTGAACCTGATCAAGAGGTGATGGCATTTCGATCTGAACAACGTCAAAAAGTTATTGCTAAAGTCTTACGTGTTTTTAGAGAAAACATAACCCGCGACATCGAAGCGCATAAAAATTAATGGTAACCAATGGCAATTGCAACTCATAATCCGATCATGATCGAACGTTCACAAAGAGAAGCCTCCGAGCAAGCCTATGTCGTAGATCTAAAAAAATTCATAGCCAGTGATATCGATCCAATCTGTCGCGAACTTGCCGATACTGTGCGCGAGGTTAACCTGCCCGAGATTAATGAACAGTCCCGGGACGAGCACATCGTTGTCCGTAAAAAACTGGAAAAGACCAAGCCCTACCGAGATTGGGTTCACCTGATGCGCACCGCCCAGGACATGATGTGGGACAGCATAGCTACGCCTCTGGATCGACAGCTTGAAGCTTTAAACACAAAGGCCGATATCAAAAACCCGCGCGGTTCAGTCACTGTCGATCCTGGCTTCACCGTGCCTCGGTATCTAACCAAATCAGATGTTCATCGTATGCCCGGTGGCTATGCGGCTATCAATGCGGACGGGGATGTACGACAAGGCGCGATGTATGATTTAGGCGGATTTATTTATCATATGGGCGGCAATAACGGCACACTCAACGATGCGCGCGGACACACGTTGATGTCACATATTTATGCACGTGACCCGGATTTTAATCCACAGCGAATACTCGAAATGGGTTGCTCGGCCGGCAATAGTTCGGTGGCTATTTCAGGTTATTTAGCGGGCACAGAAATGCATTCCATCGATGCCAGTGCGGGCCTGGTGAATTATGCGCATGCGCGTGCAGAGTCTATGGGAGCGACTATTCACTTCTCCCAACAAGACGCTGCCGCTACCAATTTCGAAGACAGCTCATTTGATATGGTTTGTAGTTGCGTCATGCTGCATGAAACCTCCAAGCATACGATCGCGGATATTTTTAATGAATGTTATCGCCTGTTAAAGCCGGGCGGCCTGATGGTTCATCTCGAAGTACCTTACCGCTATGAAGACCTGGATTTGTGGGGGCGTATTCGCGCCGACTACGAAGGGCAACACAATAATGAACCGTTTTGGCGCGGATTTCTTGAGGTGGATTTAGAAACAATCGCTCAGCAAGCCGGCTTTATCGACCGCATTGAAACCTACCAAGACGTAACGCGTAAAGCAGAACGTGGTGGCGGGAAAATGCGGGAAAAATCCCTGGGCGTGCATAGATCCTGGTACATCTATTCTGCCATCAAGCCGAAATAGCTATTCGAATTACGCTGTGAGTTTTTTCGGTAACACCTAGATCGATTAAAGAACCGGAGGTGGAGCAGAAACAGGTTTGTCTGGTTTCGGAATAGTAATGGCAATAAAATTACTGGCGAGCACACCAAAGAACATGGTGTAGATAATGGGTCTAACCGTATCGTCATAAAGTAGTTGTGACAAGCCGGCTAGTACAGCCCCCAGCATAAAAATTGACACTGATAATACTGATGAGGCGCTGCCCGCCAGTCGCTCATAATGCGCCATGTACAAGGCCGTCACAGAAGGAGCAATT
>CALISW010000182.1 GCA_938041655.1 uncultured Thiotrichales bacterium
AGCAATACAGCGAAAGAACTGAATTGGCAGGCTCAGGAAAAGGACTTTATTGATGCCTACACGGATGTCGTCAATGCTAATTATCAACAATCTTCAATAGGGCAATCTGTTGAAGATACTATTCCTTAGTTATTACTATGCGCCTGACCTAAGTGCAGGTTCTTTTCGTGCATCCCGTCTGGTACGAGCTCTCTTAAAAGAAATACCTCCATCTGCCCAGATCGATGTGATCACAACGCTTCCCAATCGCTATCATAGTTTTAGTGTTGCAGCTGAGGCAGAAGAAACGACGCCTCAGTTAAGTGTTACCCGGCTACCTGTAACCTCACATAAGAGTGGGGTAATCGACCAGGCTAAAGCGTACTGCCGTTATGCACAGCAAGTGATGCAGCAAATTAAAGGCAAAGATTATGATCTGGTTGTTGGAACATCTTCACGATTAATGACGGCTGTCTTAAGTGCCTACGTAGCCCGACGCAAAAAGGCCGGTCTCTATCTGGATATACGAGATATCTTTGTAGATACCATTAAACATATAGTACCTGGCTGGGCTAAATTCCCAATTAAATTGATTTTCAAACCATTGGAAATCTTTGCTCTAAGAAATGCTGATAAAGTTAATTTAATCTCGCCTGGGTTTAAGAAATATTTTGAAGATCGTTTTCCTCGTCACGAATATTCTTATTATTCAAACTGTGTTGATGCAGAGTTTGTAAATCTACCAATAGAAAACCAACCTGAAGATACAGATCGTCGTTTGCGTGTTGTTTACGCAGGTAATATTGGTGAAGGTCAGGGTTTGCACAAAGTGCTCATTGAATTGGCAGAGCGTTTGAAGGACAAAATCCGCTTTAGAATTATTGGAGACGGTGGACGTAGGGACTTGTTGCTGGAGAAAATACAACAAGCGAATCTTGATAATATCGAATTAGTCTCGCCCATAGATAGATTAGAGTTGAGGGCTGAGTATCATCATGCCGATATTTTGTTTGTACACTTGAATGATTATTCGGCTTTTGAAAAAGTACTGCCTTCAAAGATTTTTGAATACGCGGCAACTGGAAAACCTATTTGGGCTGGTGTAGCCGGGTTTGCCGCCTCATTTCTGGAAAATGAAGTAGAAAATGCGGCTATTTTTACGCCCTGTGATGCCCGCTCAGCTGTGGTTGCATTTGATAATTTGCAGTTGGATGTTGCAACCAGAGATGACTTCGTGGACAAGTTTTCATGTGAGTTGATTCTTACCGGTATGGCAAAAGATGTTTTGTCGACGGTACAGCCACAGAGTTAATTCTATGTCAGCGAGCGTTTTGGTAACGGGTGCAAGTGGCTATATCGGCTATAAGTTATGCGAGTCACTGGTAAAGGCGGGTGAAGAAGTGCGCGTCGTGCTTAGGAAGAATCAAACTGGCCCATGGCAAGAGGTTGTCGAAGCAGACTTGTCGCATACACTACCAGTTGACCTAATGTCTGATATCAAAACGGTTTACCATTTGGCTGGTAAGGCTCACGCTATCGACTCCCCTGCTCAAGATGAAAATGAGTATTTTTCCATAAATACCGATTCGACTAAAAATTTATTGCTGGCAGCTGAGAAAGCTGGTGTCGACAATTTTATTTACTTTAGTTCGGTTAAAGCACTGAGAGAACATACGAATCACTGTCTTGATGAAAAAGCTGAAGCCAAACCTGAAACAGCCTATGGACGTTCAAAATTAGCAGCTGAAGAGTGTGTTTTAGAATCAGGTTTACCCAAGCGTATCGTGATCAGACCGGGCATGGTGTATGGGCCGCAGTGTAAGGGTAATTTACCGCGCTTGATCAAGTATGCAAAATCAGGATTTGTGCCAGCATTGCCTGAAACTAACAATCAGCGCTCTATGATTTCGATTGATGATTTGGTTACTACAAGCATGTTATTAGCTAAGTCGACAGTTATAGGGTCTGCTGTATTCCATCTTACTGAGCCGAAAGCTTATTCTACGAATGAGATTATGGAGGCAATTTACACCGGTCTGGAAAAGCAGCCGCCAAAGGTGACGTTACCGCGATTCGTTTTAACTGTGTTTGCCAAGCTTGGTGATGTGATAACAAAGCTCACAGGTAAACAGTTTGTGATAAACACGGTACAGCTACAGAAGATCTTTGGGTCGGCTTGTTACTCGTCTAAAAAAATACAGAGTGTGCCCGGTGTGACGTTGAAAAATCGTCTATTAGAACTAATGCCGAGCATAATTCGATCGCTATGATATTAATAATATTTTTTTGCGTGGCTTTGTGTTCCTATCGAATCACACATGGTTTGGTATCGGGCGCGATTCCGCTAACAATTCTTGATCACCCAAATCAAAGATCTTTACACACTAAAGTTGTGCCCAGAACGGGTGGTGTAGCAATTCTGGTTTCAATTCTTTCAGGTGTTTTGGCAGCTTGGCTCATGGGTTATGCAATGCCCGCTATGCTGCAAATTTTAGTTGCGTTACTCTTAATCGCAGTGTGTTCATTTATAGATGACCTAAAAGGGTTGTCTGTACTAAGCAGACTGTGTGTGCATTTACTCGCGGTTGGGTTGGTGATTCACGCCGGTTTCGTCATTCACAATATAGGCACTGCAGATTTCCAGCTGATCATGCCTTCAGTTATCGCAATTGTATTAACCACATTGTTTATGATCTGGTCGATTAACTTATACAATTTTATGGATGGCATGGATGGTTTTGCGGCTGGTATGACAATCATCGGCTTTGGCACATTTGCTATGATTGGCTTGCTGCAATCAGATCTTGCTTTTGTGTGTGTAAATGCGTGTTTGGCAGCAAGTGTACTGGGTTTCTGGTTTTATAATTTTCCACCTGCCAAAATATTTATGGGGGACCTGGGCTCGTCTGTATTAGGCTTTTGTTTTGCTGTGGTTAGTCTTTGGGGGGTTAGTGCCAATCATTTTTCAATCTGGATTCCCTGCATTATTTTTTCGCCCTTTATTGTTGATGCGACCTATACCTTGCTAAAAAGAGCCTTTGCTGGCGAACGTTTCTGGGAGGCGCACAAGACACATTTTTATCAGCGATTAGTTGAGGCGGGTAACGGCCATAAGAAAGTGGTGTTGGCTGAATATGCCTTGATGGCAGTATGTGCATTAATAGCATTGTTACTGGTGGGTTATGAGCATGTTAAAAATGTGCAGTTGGTTGGTATTCTGCTGACTAGTGGCTTGTATACTGCAATAATAGTTATTTTAAACAATAAGTTACGCAGCTAAAACAGCAGCTATTTAAAGAACCATAGTCCCTATGACGTCAATTACCAATCTACCAGCAACATGGAAAAACTGTCTAGCAAGAATGTTTGACTGTGTGGTTATTGCTGCCGCGTTAATTGCAGCCGTTGTGTTGACTACCAGTTCAACGCAGGCATTTTATAGTCTGAATTTTTGGATCACCGTTGTTACAGTCACCTTGGCTACAGTTGTCACGTTTGAGTTCGCAGGTGTCTATAAGGGAATTCTACGCTATTCAGGTCAGGTCTTGTTCAGCCGCGTGACGGGCTCAGTAGCCCTGATTACGTTTTTATTTTTTATCGCGTCTCGTTTTGATGTCACACGAATGGCAGCCATCAATATCGATACCATCGTGGTATTTGCTGCGGCCAGTATATTGATGGTGTTGGGTTCTCGTATTTTGATAGTCAGAGTGCTAACCGATGTTGCCGGCCACAAAGCAGAAGGAGAGCCAGTTGCTATTTATGGCGCAGGCGCGGCGGGAAGACAATTGTATAGTTTGCTTGAGCGTAGCAGTGAGTATCGTCCGGTCTTATATCTCGACGATAATACCGAGCTGCACAATCGGGAGATTCAAGGCGTAAAGATTGTTGATCCTGAGTCTGAGAAAACCAAAAAAAATATGCAGGCTTTGGGCGTGACAGAAATCTTTTTGGCGATGCCGACGATCTCGCATGCGGGTATGCAAAAAGTATTTAATAGCGTGCAAAAGTTTAATTGCGGTATTCGTACCGTGCCTAACATCAGTGATATT
>CALISW010000183.1 GCA_938041655.1 uncultured Thiotrichales bacterium
CAAATCAAGAATACTGGCGCTGTTCGCCAAACAGGCTCGTGGCAAGATGGCCGATTACATTATTCGAAACCGTATTGATCAGCCCGAGGGCGTAAAAGATTTTAATCTGGCGGGTTACAAGTTCCTGAAAAAAGACTCAACCGACACTCTGTTTACTTTCAGTCGCAAACAGCCGCTCCCGGCGTCCAGCCTCCCGCGGCACTAGCACATCCATGTACGTCGCCCGCCGCCAGTAAGTCATACCAGGTGATCGAAGTCGCCGTGTTCGAGATAACTTAAGACGGCTTTTACCACCTCAGGTGCGTACAACATTCCCATGTGACTGAAAGGCACCTCATGTCGATGTGAAATTTCTTCTGACATGGTCTCTTCCAGCCGAACCGTGCCATCACTGACACCTTCAAAGCCACCCGTCAAAACAGCGCCGGCACCAATACCGCGATTACCGGCGATCATTGCCAATGGTTTCTTTTCTGGCCATTGTGGCGCGTCACCCAACAACCCTGATTTCGTTGCTTGACCGAGTAGCATGCGGGTAAAGTCATTCTGGTTAAAACGTCGTGCCACTTCACTACCCGCAATAGGTGTGCCCAGCATGATGACTTTGCCAATACTGTCCGGTGCGTGATTATTCATCAGGTGTTTTAACACCAAACCACCGAGGCTGTGTGCGATCAAATGAATTACGGATGCCTCAACACCCTTAAGATACTCATTTAATTCAGATGCATTTTCTGCCGGCGTTTTAGCCAGAGATTTATAGCTAAATAAGTGCGTTTTATAGCCATGTGGCTTAACTCGTTCGGCCAAAGGCATTAAAACCCCGCCCTTCATCCAGATACCATGTACAAAAACCACTGCCTGATCCGACATTTTATGCTTTCACCACTATTGTTGAACGTTCGAGTTCCCTATAATACCCGCCATTCACCAACCACAGTATGGAAATATTTATGAAACGTCCCGTTCGCGTTGCCGTTACCGGAGCTGCTGGCAACATCAGCTATGCCCTGTTATTCAGAATTGCATCGGGCGCCATGCTCGGTCCTGATCAACCCGTGATTCTTCAGTTACTGGAAATCAAACCAGCCATGAATGCCTTGAAGGGCGTGGTAATGGAATTGGAAGATTGTGCTTTCCCTACTCTGCACAGCGTGATCGCTACTGATAATGCCCGCAAAGCGTTCAAAGATGCTGACTACGCTTTACTGGTTGGAGCCAAGCCACGCGGTCCTGGCATGGAACGCAAAGACTTGTTGATGGGCAATGCACAAATTTTCTCTGCTCAGGGTAAAGCACTTAATGCTGTCGCGAAAAAGAGCGTTAAAGTTCTGGTAGTCGGCAACCCGGCCAACACCAATGCCTTGATTGCTATGTCTAACGCACCGAAAATACCTAACAAGCAATTTACCGCGATGACGCGCCTGGATCATAACCGAGCGCTCAGCCAGTTAGCTGGCAAACTCAAATGTCAGACCACTGATATCAAACGCATGACGATTTGGGGTAACCACTCTGCCACTCAGTACCCTGATATCTCTGACTGCAAAGTCAAAAACCGCAAAGCTGACAAGCTGGTCACCAAAAGCTGGTACCGCAGTAAGTTCATTCCTACAGTACAACAACGTGGTGCAGCCATTATTAAAGCACGCGGAGCATCAAGTGCAGCTTCTGCCGGTTCTGCTGCTGTTGATCACATGCGTACCTGGGCACTCGGTACACCGAAGGGCGATTGGGTCAGCATGGCAATTCCTTCTGACGGTAGTTATGGTATTAAAAAAGGGGTTATCTACTCCTTCCCGGTTACTTGTGAAAAAGGCAAGTACAAGATCGTAAAAGGTCTTGAGATTGATAGTTATAGCCGCAAGAAAATGGATCAAACAGCCGCTGAATTATTCGAAGAAAGAGCAGCGGTTGAAGATCTGCTCTAGGCTTCTACCGCTACTAAAAATACCCGCTACGGCGGGTATTTTTTTGCCTGTCACATAATCATGGAGCTATTCACCAGACAAAATACGTTTGTTAATTTAATCAGTGAAAGCCGAAGCGTTGCAATTTCTTTGCTAGGGTGTAAAAAAACAAGAAAAAATCGGGAGAGACGCAATGCAAAAATTGAAAGACTGGTGGGCACTGGATGTTGAAAAAGAAAATAACAGTGCTGACAATCCTTTAACCCCTTTAAAAGATTCCCAACGACGTGGCACCTTGCCATTACTCGCGCTGGCTTTTGGCTGGGGCTTTTTGGTAACCGGCCTGCTCACCGGTGGCGCTTTGGGAAAAGGTATGCCGTTCTGGCCGGACCTGATCATTGCCTCGTTTCTGGGCAACTTCATGAACTTCATCATTGGCGGCCTCGTCGGTTACATCGGGTACAAAACCGCCTGCAATAGCGGCCTGCTCTATCGGTTTGCCTATGGCAACATCGGCGCTTATTTACCAGTGTTGTTTATTGCGGTGCTCACTATTGGCTGGCAAGGCATTGTGGTTGGTGGCTTTGGCTTTACCTGGGCTCAGTCGTTCGACAGTCCGACCTTCTATATCGTCTCGATACTGGCCGGCATAGTCTTTACCATTACGACTTACTTCGGTGTATCGGCATTGGAGAAAATCAGCATGCCCTCGGTACTACTATTAATCGGCGTAGGTATTTACGCGGCCTGGTTTAATATCGATAAAGTCGGCGGCTGGGATGCCTTTGTAAATCTGTCTGCTGAAAAAGCCAAAGAAACTCCTCTCTCTATGAAAGACGCAATCAATCTGGTGGTTGGTTCCTGGATAGTGGGCGCTATTGTGATGGCTGAGTACACCCGCTTTGCTAAAAAAGCCTGGGTCGCCTTTGCTATTCCTTTTATCGTGCTAATAATTTCGCAATGGTTTCTACAAATCATCGGTTCCATGGGCGGCATCGTCTCGGGTACCTATGAGTTCACCACCTACATGCTGCAGCAAGGCATGATCATCGGTGGCCTTGGATTGATCGGCATGAGTCTGGCGCTTTGGACCACCGGTGACGCAAACTTGTATCTGCCATCCATCCAGACAGCCAGCGTTTTCAGACGACCACAAAAAGTCATGACCGTTATTTGCGGTGTGCTTGGTACCCTGCTTGGGTTGGTGGTGTATAAATACTTTCTTGACTGGATAGGCTTGCTCGCCAGCCTGGTACCACCATTAATTGGACCGGTGTTGGTTGATTATTATCTGGTCAACAAAATGAAATACGATGCCAATGATCTAAGCCGCCTGCCCAGCTGGAACCCGGCAGCAGTCGCTGCGTATTTGATTGGAGCTGTCGCTGCATACGCTGCCAGTCAGGGCTACTCTATTCCTGGTCTCGAGAGCATTATCCCGGCACTTTTAGGGTTACTGGTATCGATGCTTGCCTACCTGATCTTGTTTGGGCTCGGCAAACTATTGGGCAAAACCTTCGGCCCTGCTGGAATCAAACATCCCTGAATCTTACTTATTCAGTTAAGTACAATCGAAAACCCCGCTACTGCGGGGTTTTCTCTTCGGCATCAGTTCAGTAAAACAGGTAATTTACACTTGTTAATGATAATCATTCTCATTATCATATACGAATAATTGCTATTAACATTACTGTGATCCATGAAAGCCACCTCTTTACTCGTGCTAGCACCACTACTGATACATCTGTCAGTAGTTCACGCTGAAGAAACCAAAGCTGACGAGAAAGAACTCGAACAAATCACCATCATTGGCAGCACGGAAAATGCCTCACAAATTACAGGCTCAGCACATTACATAGGGCCTGAGGATCTCGCAGAGTTTCACTACAGTGATATTCAACGCATCATTCGCGAAGTACCTGGAGTGTCCGTACAACTCGAAGACGGTTACGGATTACGACCCAACATAAGCATTCGTGGTGTTGCCAGTGAACGCAGTGGTCGCATCACCTTGTTAGAAGACAATGTACTGATTGCTCCAGCACCATACTCGGCCCCATCTGCTTATTACTTTCCTACAGCCGGTCGCATGAGCGCCGTGGAAGTGGTTAAAGGGCCAGCATCAATCACGCAGGGTCCTTATACGATTGGTGGTGTACTCAACATGAGTTCGACCCCGATCCCCGATCAGCAACAAGGCAATCTGATCGTCGAGGCTGGCACTGATGCTACCTATCGCGTTCACGCAAGCTTCGGTGGGAGCAACGATTCAGGTTTTGGCTATTTGCTGGAAACGCATCAATGGCAATCTGATGGTTTTCAGGATATCGATCGATCTGACAACGATACCGGTCTGGATATTCAGGACTACACCCTTAAGCTGGCGTATGCGCCTGCGAATTCCGCTCACTCGCTTTCCCTAAAATTACAATCTGCCAAACAGAATTCGAATCAAAGTTACCTCGGTCTGACGGATGCCGATTTCGACAACGACTCACTGCGTCGCTACGGTCTGTCAGCACTGGATACTATCAGTACCGACCATGAACAAATCATATTGCGTTATCAATTCAAAGCATCGCCCGATCTAAAATTATCAGCGACCGCCTACAACAACACCCATGAACGAAATTGGTTCAAAACCGAGGGCATCGATTTAAACGGTTCTGTCAGTGCACAAGACTTTGACCGAACCAGTTGGTCCAATGTTATTCTGGCGGTGAATACCGGCTCCAGCCTGAGCCGTGACAACGACAATTTTAGTGCAGCAGAACTACAAGCGATTCTTGATGGCACTCTCGATACCGCTGCAGGCAGCCTGCAACTACGCTCCAACGCGCGTGAATATTATTCACGCGGGTTACAACTGGGTCTGGATTGGTCTACTACGATAGGGTCGAGCTCGCATTCGTTTGAAGCGGGCATTCGTTATCATGAAGATGAAGAAGATCGTTTACAACGTAATAGCAGCTATCAGCAACTCGGCGGCGAACTCATATTGAATGATCTGGGCGAACTGGGTAATGCGGGTAATAGAGTGCAACAAGCCGAGGCTATTGCGCTACATATCTATGATCGCATCGAATTCGGTCAGTGGACGCTAACACCCGGATTACGCTACGAAGCTATTGATCAGCAACGCACTCGTTACAATGATGGCGCTCAACGCACTTTTCGTGACAGCCGTAATAATAAAACCACTGTATTACTTCCCGGTATTGGAGTGCTGTTTGCCGTGAACGACACGCTTGGTATTGTTGCCGGTGCACACAAAGGCTTTACCGCCCCCAGCAACTCTCCCGGTGTTCGTGAAGAAGAAGCGATTAACTTTGAGTTTGGTTTTCGTTTTCAAGATGGCGACCTTCAAGCTGAAGCCATTGTCTTTATTAGTGACTACGATAATTTGCTCGGCGAATGTACCAGCTCTTCTGGAAACGACTGTGAGATCGGCGAAGCCTTTAATGGTGATGCCGCCACCGTCAGGGGGCTTGAGGTAGTTCTGTCTCACGATCTGGCACACACTGTTGATTATCGTCTGCCACTATCACTCAACTACACCTACATTGATGCACAGTTTGATACCGATATTGCGGACACTGACTTTTTCGGCAATGTCAGCAATGGTGATCCGATTCCTTATATTCCCGAGAACCAGTTACAGCTCTCGGCCGGATTGGAAATGAATAACTGGTCTGCCTTTGCCAACCTGAACTATGTCGATGAGGTCTGCACCATGGCATCTTGTGCTGCCTTTGAAGTGACTGATTCTTTACTGACACTCGACATCTCGGGACGTTATCAATTGAACGACTCACTTTCTCTGTTCGCCAGAGCTGAAAATCTCACGGGCGACGACGGCATTGTTGCCAGGCAACCGTATGGCGCACGACCTGCAAAAGATACTTCTGTCACCCTTGGGTTTGCTTTAACTTTTTAAGGAATTTAGAGTCAATTTGACAATTGAGTAGTTTCTTAGCAATATACCCCCTATGGGTATATTGCGTTCCTTCATTCTTACATTATTACTGCTTGCATCGGCATCCGCCTTTGCCCGTCCTGTGTCATGGCCTGGTGGTTGGACCAGTATGCAACGAAATAGCTTTGAAGAGTCTCGGCTGCATCTACATTATTCTCAAAATGCCTTCAATTCCTATGGACTGGTGCTGGAAGATAGCCATCAATCCGATGCCAAATATGCTGGACTACAATGGAATCATCTACTAAAGCGTCGCAATACTCGCTATTCACAAGCCAATTTATATTTTAAAGCGCAACTTGGTGTCCTGGATGCGGTCAATGAAGAGGAACTGGCTGCTACCATTGGTATTGGTGGTGACTGGGAAACCCGACGATACTTCACCAGTTATGAAGCAAGCTACCGAGAAGCAGATAATCTGAACGATGGAAACTTTAAACATGCGGCACGGATCGGTATTGCGCCTTATGTTGCCGAGTATGGCAATTGGCATACCTGGCTGATGCTACAAGTTGATCACCTGCCAGATGCTGAGGATGATGTTGTTATCACCCCACTGGTCAGACTGTTCAAGGGTAACTATTTATTCGAAGCCGGCATGTCCGATGAACAAGATGCACTATTTAACTGGATAATTCGCTACTAACTCATTCAACACAAGGAATACTACGATGAAAAAACTATCCTCAATATTACTAATTTCTTTATTAGGCAGCACCACATTTTTATACGCAGATGAAACCATAACCGCCGAAGTGCATGGCATGGTCTGCGAGTTTTGTGCCGTTGGCCTGGAAAAGCAATTCGAAAAATGCGACGAAGTGGAAAGTATCGATGTCAGTCTCGAAGCCGGCACGGTTAAGCTGGTGCTAAAAGACGGCCAACAAATGGATGACGAACGTATTACCAAAATCATCACCGACAATGGCATCAATGTCGCCAGCATTAAGCGTGATGATGCAGAAACTGTAGCCGCTGAATAACTATGCAACAAAGCGCTATCTTCACGCCGTTCTTTTGCATGTTGCTACTCACCTTCATGGTGTGGGTCTACATGTATTACAAACGCATACCTTTTCTGCAAAACTGCGGCATTGATCTGCAGGATCTGACCAAAAGTAAAATAGAGGAAATATCACCCGCTGCAGTAAGCAATCCATCCGATAACCTCAAAAACCTGTTTGAAATACCGGTTCTGTTTTATGCACTGACCCTGTATTTATTTGTCACCGCATCGGTAGATGGGATCTATGTTGCTGCTGCCTGGGTATTTGTTATGTTTCGTGCACTACACAGCCTGATGCAATGTACCCGAAACATTATCATGGTGCGCTTTACGCTTTACATGATCTCATCTGCGGCAGTCTGGTTTATAGCCTTGCGCGCGAGCATCCAACACTTTGGCAGTTGATCTATGAATAAAGTATTCGATTATTTGACCCTGTTTAGCTCCACTAGCACACTAATTTGCTGTGCACTACCCGCTATGCTGGTGATGCTGGGTGCCGGTAGTGTGATGGCGTCACTGGCAGCAAATGTCCCCGGGCTGATCTGGGTATCCAGCCACAAAGTGCCCTTTTTTATCTTTGCTGCTGTGATGCTAGGCCTCGGCGCATTGTTGCAATGGCGAGCCAGAAGCTTGCCCTGCCCCATCGAACCCGACTTGGCAGCAACTTGTATGCGCACCCGAAAAACCAGCCTGATTGTGTATCTGGTATCTCTGGTGATTTTTTTAATTGGTGGTTTCTTCGCCTTTATCGCCCCCCGTCTTTTATAAGGAATAAACATGGCAAAAGCAGCCAATAACAGTACTCATTGCGATTTACATGATCATCCCGACCACAGCGACGAACTGAACCGTCTGAACCGCATGGCCGGTCAGGTTGAAGGCATCAAAAAAATGATCGAAGAACAGCGCTACTGCCCCGACATCATGATCCAGCTGCGTGCGATTCAATCCGCTGCAAAATCGGTTGAGAGCAATATCCTGCAACG
>CALISW010000184.1 GCA_938041655.1 uncultured Thiotrichales bacterium
TTTGTGACTGTCTCTGCTTCAAACGCCTCATAGACACGGTCGACCCCACCGTTCAAGGCATTGTAGGATTTACTTTGGTAGTGGGTTTGGTCTTCACTCAGACAGATTGAATTATTCTCAGAATCGTACTCGAATACCGAATACCGGCGCTCTCGGTATTCACCGTGATCGGCCATAAACTCATCGCGTTTGAGGTTGCCCCAGGATCTATAAAACTGTTGCCAGTCTTTACTTTCTTCAAGATCAGACACATTGATGCTGTGTCTCACATTGTTCAGATAATAGGAATTTCGCTTGGATTCGGACAGCTGCTTGCGTAACTCATCCTGAGTACGGTTGAGCTTTATCCGCTCTAGGTGAACTCGAGACACTTGCCCTGATACATGATCTCGCTGCTTGGACTGACTGGACGATTGCTCTGACGAGGTTCCGAAGTCACGCCGAACACTCCCGTGCCCTCCATTCTTTCTTTCCATTCCTGTTCTGTCAGCTCAATACGGGTTGCCATCTTATCACGCAATAGCGTTCCTACCGCAACCGGTGCACCACCGTCACGTGGAATAGCCCATAATACCCAATCTTCATCCTGCGGAATTACAGGCATTTCCGCCATACGCACTTCTACAAAACCATGTTGCATTGAGCCAGAAGCATACATCATCGGCTTGTCATTGCGACTCTCTAATACCGATACAAATGCAGGCGCATAATCCACACCGTTTGCTGGAGCAATTACGATTTGTTGAGGCAACATTAATGCCACTGCAAAAGCTACTGACAACAAACCTGTAGCAGCTTGCCAGAAACCCAATCGTTCAAACAGAGACACTTTAGCTTGTGCCGGGACAGTTACCGACTTTGCAATAGACTTCCACAATTCTGGCGAGGGTTTTTCTGCAGGCAGCACATCATTCAAACTGTGTAAGCGCTCTTCCCATTGCTCAACTGCATACGCAATATAGGGTCGCTCATGCATTAGTGACTCAAAACGTGCTCGCGCTCGACCGCGCATCGACCCCAGCACATATTCAGCCGCTAACTGTTCATACAAATCAGGGTTCTGGTATCGCTTCACTCCAGACATTCTTTTAACCTCACAACACCGCGTCTGACCCAGGCCTTTACCGTGCCAAGAGGAGAATCCAGCTTCGCTGCTATTTCCTCATGAGTCATACCATAGTAATACGCCATCAAAATGGCCTTCTTTTGATTATCTTGCAGTCCATCCATACACTTCAACATGCGTCTTGTCATTATATTGAGACCAGACTTGTCATCTGGACCAAGAGCTTCATCGGTAAAGTCCAGACCCTCAAACTCAATATCGGTTTCTTGTGGTCGAACTTTCTGGGCACGCAATATATCCAGACAACGATTTCTGACGATGGTAGTCATCCAGGTCATACCTGCGGCTTTACCCGAATCAAAACTGCCTGCTTTATTCCAGATTTTAATATAAGCATCTTGCAGAGCATCTTCGCCAGCCTGTTTGGTACGTAGCAAACGCATGCTGACAGCCAACAGTTGACCTGAAGACTCAGAATACAATTTGGAAAATGCTACTTGATCGCCATCTGCACATTTTTGCAGCAAATTGGCATATGGATCTTCTTTCTTCACTACGGGTCCATTTACTCGTTTCTTGGAAGAATAATACCATTCTGCAGTCGTACTCGTCATAACTTAAATCATTGATTTTAATTACTAGCCATATGATTACGACAGCCATAAAAAAACGGATGCAGCCTTTCGGCTACACCCGCTATTTAGATCACATTTTTCAGTAAAAGAGCTGTTTAGCTGGCTTCTGCCTCGCCTTCGCCCTCTACTTCTTTCATGCTAAGACGTATCTTGCCGCGATTGTCGATCTCAAGTACTTTAACTTTGACCACATCGCCTTCTGATAGCTTGTCTGAAACCTTCTCCACGCGCTCATTGGCAATCTGGGAAATATGTACCAGACCGTCACGACCAGGAAGAATTGTCACAAATGCGCCAAAGTCCATAATCTTGGCGACTTTACCTTCATAGATGCGTCCCACTTCGGCATCTGCAGTAATCGCTTCGATTCGAGCCTTGGCGTCTTCACCGGCGTCTTTATCAACCGAGGCGATTTTAATCTCACCATCGTCATTGATATCAATGCTGGTACCAGTTTCTTCAGTCAGTTGACGAATAACAGCGCCGCCTTTACCGATAACATCACGAATCTTGTCTGGATGTATTTTCATGATAATAAAGCGTGGAGCGAATTCAGAGATCTCATCACGTGGCTTATCAATAGCCTTAGCCATTTCATCCAGAATATGCAGTCGACCTTCTTTAGCCTGGGTTAAAGCAGTCTCCATGATGTCTTTGGTAATGCCGTCGATCTTGATATCCATCTGCAAGGCAGTAATACCATCTCTGGAACCGGCCACTTTAAAGTCCATATCACCAAGATGATCTTCGTCACCGAGGATGTCACTCAGTACCGCATATTGCTTGTCGTCTTTAACCAGACCCATGGCAATACCAGCAACCGGTGCTTCAATCGGTACACCCGCATCCATAAATGCCAGGCTGGTACCACAAACCGATGCCATTGAACTTGAACCGTTAGATTCAGTGATTTCTGAAACCACACGCAAGGTGTATGGATACTCTTCAGGGTTTGGCATCACGCCCAACACACCGCGTTTTGCCAGGCGACCATGACCGATCTCGCGACGCTTGGGGCCACCCATAAAGCCGGCTTCACCCACACACGATGGCGGGAAGTTGTAATGCAGCATAAACGGATCTTTAGAAGCACCGTCCAGTGAATCAATCAGCTGAGCATCTCTTTCAGTACCCAGAGTTGCTACAACCAGCGCCTGTGTTTCACCTCGGGTGAACAAGGCTGAGCCATGCGTACGAGGTAAGACACCAACACGTACTTCGATAGCACGTACTGTATTGTGGGCGCGTCCATCAATGCGTGGCTCACCAGCGAGTATGCGTGAACGAACAATGTTCTTTTCTATTTTAGAGAAAGCTCCTTTGACGTCATCTTTTTCTGGACCACCTTCAACACAAAGCTCTTCAACCACTTTGTCTTTCAGTACACCAACTTTGCCATAACGCTCCATCTTGTCAGCAATTTGATAGGCTTCTTGAAGGCCAGCATCAGCAATCGCACTGACTTTGTCAGCAAGCGCAGTATCTTCTTCCGGTGCAGCCCAATCCCAGGCTGGCTTGCCAGCTTCAGCGGCAAACTCTTTAATCGCAGTAACAGCTGTCTGCATTTGCTCATGACCGAAGACCACAGCACCCAGCATGACTTCTTCAGAAAGAATTTTGGCTTCAGATTCAACCATCAAAACAGCGTTGTCAGTACCGGCAACCACCAAATCAAGCTGCGACTCTTCCAGTTGAGTAGCGCTTGGGTTCAAGATATATTCGCCATCAATATAACCAACGCGACTGGCACCGATAGGGCCTTTGAACGGCATACCCGAAATAGCCAGAGCGGCGGATGCACCAAGCATCGCTGCGATATCTGGATCAACTTCTTTGTTGTAGGAAATTACGTTAGCAATTACCTGAACTTCGTTTTTGAAACCTTTTGGAAACAACGGGCGGATTGGACGATCCATCAAACGACACGTCAGTGTCTCCTTTTCAGAAGGACGACCCTCGCGCTTGAAAAAACCACCGGGGATTCTACCGGCAGCGTACGTCTTTTCCTGATAGTTCATGGTCAACGGGAAAAAGTCGCGCGACGGATCTGCGTCCTTCTTTCCTACTGCCGTAACCATCACGGTAGTGCCATCAATATCAATTATTACTGCACCAGTTGCCTGTCGTGCAACTTCACCAGCTTCAATAGTGACCGTATTGTCACCGTACTTAAATGTCTTCGTAACCTTATTAAACATATTTCTTTCCTATTCCTGTCTAGCGACGCAAACCTAGTTTTGCGATCAAATTTGTATATCTTTCTTCATCTTTCTTTTTCAAATAATCCAGTAAACTGCGACGCTGATTAACCAGCTTCAACAAACCACGACGTGAGTGGTGGTCATGTTTGTGTGATGCAAAATGCGTGGTCAGATCCTGGATGCGCGCGGTCAACAATGCAACCTGCACCTCCGGGGACCCGGTATCAGTCGCAGACTGCTGATTTTGCTTGACGATGTCAGCTTTATCTTCAGTACTTAACGCCATATTCCTAAGCTCCAGAGTTGTATTAATATGAGTGCCAAAAAGGCTGGCGCATAGTAACAGTTAAGATCAAAATATCCCAATAAAACCGTGATTTTCACTAGGAAACAGGCGGATTATGGTCTAATTCGTACGTAACAGACGTTTCGCCTTCAAAAGCTCGCCAGAATACTCGCCCAGACCCATGAATTCACCGCTTTCGCGGTACAGTCGTGACAAGCCGTTATCAGGCTCATGCTCTGTCTTGACCTTCTGACCCTGTGTAATTTTCAGCGCCTGATCTGCATTTAGAGTCAGTGCTGGCAGGTGATTGAGAGCTCGATCTAGCGGCACCAGATGCACCAATAAATCTTTGCCGGCATCTCTTTCATCATCAAGCTGAGCTATGGTGACCATCTCGGGGTTTATAAACGGTGAGACACCGGTGCGTCTTAAAGCAGTCATGTGCGCGCCACAACCTATCTCTTTACCGATGTCTTCCAACAGCGTTCTGATGTACGTACCCTTGCTGCAGGACACATCCACGACAAAACCGTCTGCAGTTTGCTCGAGTAAATCAAGTTTCAAAATCTCGACTTCTCTCGCAGGACGATCGACCTCTTTACCGGCACGGGCTAATTTATATAAACGCTGACCATCGATACTGATAGCTGAATACATCGGAGGCACTTGTTGTATCTTGCCGAGAAACTCTTGGAATATTTTAGTTAACTCGGATTCTGTGAGTTCAGGCACAGTAGCTGTGGTCTGCACTTCACCCTCACTATCACCGGTGTTGGTGGTAACTCCCAACTGACATGTAGCACGATAGTGTTTGTGAGCATCGAGCAAGTAACCTGACATTTTGGTGGCCTCACCAAAACAAATGGGCAATAAGCCGGTTGCCAAAGGATCGAGGCTACCAGTGTGCCCAGCTTTGATAGCCCGAAAGATACTGCGCGTTTGTTGTAAGGCGCTGTTGGAGGTTATACCGCTCGGCTTATCGAGTAAGACGATACCATCGACGTCTCGAAACTTACCTTTCTGCTGCATTTACAGTTAGAGATTACGATCACGAGCCCTGGCACGGGCAATGAGAGCTTCCATGTGATCACCCTTTTCCGGGGTCTCGTCATAGATGAATTTTAATTCGGGAGTAGTGCGTGTACTCAGGGTTTTACTTAAGGCTGAACGTAAAAAGCCAGTGGAACTTTTCAAGCCTTGTTGCGTTTCTTCCGGACTGCCATGATCACCAAATAGTGTGTAATACACCTTGGCATATGACATATCGGGAGAAACCAGTACTTCACTGAGCGTCAGCATTCCAACTCGCGGGTCCTTGAGTTGGGTACTGATGATGGCTGACAGCTCTTTTTGAATCTGGGCTGCCAGACGTTCCTTGCGTGAAAATTCGTTAGGCACTAGGTGTACTTACAAGCTACGCTCGACCTCGGTACGTTCATAGTTCTCGATCTGATCACCGACTTTAACGTCGTTATATTGCTTCACCGCAATACCGCATTCAGTACCAGCTCTGACCTCACTGACATCATCTTTATGGCGACGCAGTGATTCCAGTTCACCTTCATAGACAACCACGTTATCACGCAAGACACGAATCGGATTACCTTTCTTGACGATACCGTCGATAACCATACTACCGGCCACTGTACCAAACGCACTTGACTTGAACACATCCTTAACTTCGGCAATACCCACAATCTCTTCACGCAATTCTGGAGATAACAGACCACTCATGGCTGCACGCACATCATCAATCAGATCATAGATGACGCTGTAGTAACGAACATCAACATCGTTTTCTTCAGCCGCTTTCTTGGCCGAATTATCAGCACGAACATTAAAGCCAACGACCATACCATCCGATGCCGCTGCGAGGTTAATATCAGATTCAGTAATTCCACCAACACTACTGGTTATGACGTTAACCGCCACTTCATCGGTAGACAGTTTTTCAAGTGAATCTTTGACCGCTTCAGCAGAACCTTGCACATCGGCCTTGATCATCAGGCTGACGATTTGCTTCTGGTTATCGCCGACATTGGCAAACAGGTTTTCCATCCGTTTAGCTTGACGATTAGTCAACTTGCTTTCGCGACTCGCATCAGCTCGTTGCTCTGCAATTTCACGCGCCTTACGATCAGTAGCAACTACCTGCATATTGTCGCCAGCATTTACCGTACCCGACAAACCAATCACCTGAACTGGCATTGCAGGCCCAGCTGATTTCATTTGCTTACCGTTTTCATCAAACATCGCCCTGACTTTGCCGTACTCTTCACCAGCAATCATAATGTCACCACGCTTCAATGTGCCAGCTTGAACCAATACGGTCGCTACTGGACCACGCCCTTTTTCAAGGCTGGACTCAATCACGATACCACTGCCTGAACCTTCATGAGGCGCTTTCAGCTCAAGTAGTTCAGCTTGAAGCAAGACCGACTCTAACAAGTCTTCAACACCTTCACCGGTGATAGCTGATACGTGTTTAAATTGAGTATCACCACCCCAGTCTTCTGGAATAACTTCGTGCTTACTCAGTTCGTTCTTGACGCGATCGGGGTCAACACCTTCTTTATCGATCTTGTTCACGGCTACCACCATTGGCACACCCGCTGCCTTGGAGTGTTCAACCGCCTCAATAGTTTGTGGCATGACACTATCATCAGCTGCCACCACTAGAATAACGATGTCAGTCGCCTGTGCACCACGGGCACGCATCGCGGTAAAGGCAGCGTGACCCGGAGTATCAAGAAAGGTAATCAATCCTTTATTATCCACATCGACTTGATAGGCACCGATATGCTGGGTTATACCACCCGCCTCGCCTTCGGTGACTGTCGACTTACGAATGTAATCCAGCAAGGATGTTTTACCATGGTCCACATGACCCATAATGGTTACCACTGGTGGACGCGATTGCTGCTCACGATCATCAACGGCCGCTTCTTCAACCAACTGCTCGTCGATAGACTTTTCTTCAACAACAACAGGGTTGTGCCCCATCTCTTCTACCACCAGTACAGCGGTGTCAGTGTCGAGAATCTCATTGATGGTTGCCATGACGCCCATACCCATCAGCGTTTTAATTACTTCGCCAGAACTCTCCGCCATGCGCTTGGATAAATCTCCCAAAGAGATAGATTCCGGAATCTCAACATCGCGAACAACTTTCTCTGTGGGTGCCTGGAAACCATGTTTGTTATCAACATTGACGGTGGTAACACGTCTGGCTTTGTGTGGCTGTCGGCGACGGCGATTAGACGCCTTGCTGACATGCAGCTCTTCTCGACCAAACTTGCCTTTTTTACCTTTCTTGTTCTTATTCTTGTCAGCTCCAGATGGTGCATCGGGCTTGGTAAATGTCTTTTTAGGTTTAGCACCCTCTGTTTTAGCTTTAGTAACCTTGGCCTTTGCTGCTTCAGCCTCTTTCTTTTCTTGTTCTGCCTTTTCTGCCAGCTCTGCTTCTTCTTTTTTGCGTGCAGATTCAGCCTTTTGCTCTTCTTCCTGCACTTTTTGCTGATCGGTTACAGACTCTCTGGCCTTTCGCTCGGCTTCCTGTTGTTCAGCAAGCTCTGCTACCTTACTTTTAACCGGAGCTGCTTCAGCAGCTGCTGACGCTTCGGTCTCGGCTGGAGTTTTAACAAAGGTCTTCTTTTTACGAGTCACAATATTGACCGTTTTCTTACCGCCAGTGCGAGACCCGACCTTTAGCTCACTGGTACGCTTGCGTTTCAGCGTTATTTTTCGATCACCGCCAGCATCCGCTTTACCATGACTGCTGCGCAGATGTGACAATAAAGCCATCTTCTGCTCATCAGAAATACTATCGTCTGCCGAAGAGACTTCTATACCAGCATCATTAAGCTGACCGATCAGCTTTTCAACACTGGTCTTGGTCGCTTCAGCTAATTGCTTTACGCTTACTTCACTCATAAATACCTCCTAATACTGGTACGTAACCAGTTATTCGCCTGCCTCTTCTTCGGCAAACCATGGCTCGCGGGCTTTCATAATCAATGCCCCGGCACGCTCTTCATCAATACTGTCCAAACCAATAATATCTTCGACCGCCTGCTCAGCCAGATCTTCCATAGTACTCACACCCATTGAGGCTAACTCCAGTGCAGTGCGATCATCCATACCTTCCATTTCCAGCAAGTCCGCCGCTGGCTTGTTATCTTCGAGCACTTCTTCCAGAGCAATCGCCTTGGTAAGCAGTGAATCCTGCGCACGAGCGCGTAAGGCAGTTACCAAATCTTCTTCAAACTCGTCGATCCCTAACAATTCTTCTTCGGGTACGTAGGCAACTTCATCTACGGTAGTAAAGCCTTCCTGCACCAGAATAATGGCAACCTCTTCATCAACATCCAGCTGCTCTTTAAAGCGCTCAACACTTTCTCTAAGTTCAACCTGACTCTTCTCATAAGCTTCTTCTTCACTCATGACATTCAGGTTCCAGCCCGTTAGCTCACTGGCCAGCTTGATGTTTTGCCCACCTTTACCAATAGCCTGTGAAAGCTTTTCTTCTTCAACCGCGATATCCATGCTGTGACGCTCTTCGTCAACCACGATCGACAATACTTCAGCAGGAGACATCGCTTGAATCACAAACTGTGCAGGGTTCTCATCATGCAGAATAATATCTACACGTTCACCGGCTAGTTCATTCGAGACGGTTTGTACCCGCGAACCACGCATACCGACACACGCGCCGACTGGATCCAGTCTCGGATCATTTGAAACGACAGAAATCTTGGCGCGCAAACCCGGGTCACGGGCTGCCGCTAAAATCTCTATCAATTCCTGACCCACTTCCGGCACTTCCAGCTTGAATAATTCAATCAGGAATTCCGGCACCGTACGACTAACTATTAACTGTGGCCCACGCGTCTCTTCAGAGACTTCCACCAGATAACCACGTAATCGATCGCCTGGTCTGGCTGACTCACGCGGAATCATTTGCTCACGCGGGATAAAGCCTTCAGCGTTACCACCCATGTCCAGAAAAATACCGCGACGTTCGGTACGCTTGACCACACCCATAACCAGAGTACCGACTCGGTCAACGTATTCTTCTGCAATCTGGTTGCGCTCGGCTTCACGCACTTTATGTACGATTACCTGCTTGGCAGCCTGGGCCGCGATACGACCAAACTCGGCTGGCTCGATTGGCTCATCAATAGTGTCACCAATCTGAATATCAGGATAATCGCGGATAGCGTAGCTATGTAGTATTTGACGTTCAGTGGTTTCAAATTCCGGATCTTCATCATCCAGTATGGTCCAGCGACGGAATGATTCATAACTACCATCCTCGCGATCGATATTTACTTTTACGTCAATATCACCACCGTGTTTCTTTTTGGTAGCCTGTGCCAATGCTGCTTCAATCGCCTCGAATATGACTTCTTTCTCGACACCTTTTTCGTTCGAGACCACATCTGCCACTAAAAGAATTTCTTTGTTTTCTTTACTCATTGTTATGATCCTTTAAAATTCAATCACTAACCTGCCGCGCCCAATTGCCTGAAACGGCAACTGATAACGTGTTCCTTGTTCTTCAACAGTCACGACATCGGCGTCTACCGCCACTATCTGACCCTGTACTTTCCTTCGACCTTCTATTGGTATTTGTAAACTTACTTTTACTACATGTCCAACATAACGTTCGTAGTGCTCTATCGTCATCAACGGCTTATCAATACCGGTTGATGACACTTCCAGATTGTAGGCAGAGCTAATCGGCTCCTCTACATCAAACAATGCACTCAACTGACGACTGACATTACTGCAATCATCAATGCTGACGCCTTCTTCTTTGTCGATAAAAACTCGCAAGAAAGCACCTGCCTTGGCCGGACGATATTCGACCCCCCAGAGTTCGCAGCCAAAACTACGTACTACCGGGTCAATCAGAACGCTTAACTCGTCAGCCTTCACGAACAATCCTCTCTGATCACCTGATAATCAGATGACATTAAAAAAGCCCCAAGTGGGGCTTTAAAAATAAATCTTTTGGTAGCGGGGGCAGGATTTGAACCTGCGACCTTCGGGTTATGAGCCCGACGAGCTGCCAGACTGCTCCACCCCGCATCAATAGGCGAAATAATAGGGGGTCACAGGCTGTATATC
>CALISW010000185.1 GCA_938041655.1 uncultured Thiotrichales bacterium
GAAAACTCACGCACTGAACCAAAGTAGAGCACCCCTTGCAGACTGTAAATACGCACACCATCTTCAGTATCATGTGGAAAAAGTCGAACGTGGTGAGCGCTTTTCCAGGCAAAGACCAGCGCCGAAATAATCACGCCAATAATAACGGCGAGAGCCAGGTTGTGCAGCAAGACCGTGATTAATGTAACCGCAACGATTACGAAAATATCAGTGTGCGGCACTTTGCCAAAGGTCTGGAAGGTGGCCCACTCAAAGGTGCCAATCACGACCATGAACATGACGCCAACTAAAGCAGCGATGGGTATTTGACCAATCACAGGGCCGCCGAACAAGATGAAGGCCGCGAGTGCTAAAGCGGCAACGATACCGGAGATACGGCCGCGACCACCCGATTTAATATTAATAAGGCTTTGGCCGATCATGGCGCAACCACCCATGCCGCCAAACAAGCCAGACAGAAAATTAGCAGTGCCTTGCGCAAAGCATTCCTGATTACCACGACCGCGTGTTTCGGTCATGTCATCAATTAACTGAAGTGTCATTAAGGATTCGATCAAGCCCACTGTGGCAACTGTAATGGCTGTACCGAATATCAGTAATGTAGTAGTCCTGTCCCAGACAATATCGCCTGGCCATACACGCAATGGAAATGAACCGGACAAGTCAGCACTGCCGGTACCTTCCAGTAAAACGTCGGATACCGTTTTGGTGTCTACCAGGTTGAAGAAGCTGATTAGACCAACCGCAATAATTGCTACTAATATAGAAGGCACTGCTTTGGAGATTTTGGGAAAATATTGAATGATCACCATAGTCAATAGAGCAAGAGCACCCATCACTACTATTTGATTACTTTCCAGCCATTGACCATCAACAGTTTTGAAAGAGGCAAATTGTGAGATCAAAATCACAATGGCCAGTCCATTTACAAACCCCATCATCACAGGGTGTGGAACCAGACGTATTAAGCGTCCCAGTCTGAGTATGGCTACCAAAGCCTGAATAGCACCAGCAATCATAATGGTGGCAAATAAGTACTGCAGACCCAGATCGTCTATACCTATTTCAGCGCCGGCTTGATTCCCAAGTTGAACGACTTTCGCAACGACTACCGCAATTGCGCCGGTCGCACCAGAGATCATGCCGGGTCTGCCGCCAATGGAAGAAGTGATCAGGCCTAGAAACACTGCCGACCAGAGGCCAACGATAGGATCTACACCGGCGATAAACGAAAAGGCGATGGCTTCGGGTACCAGTGCCAGTGCAACGGTAAGGCCAGAAAGAGTGTCATCGCGCCAGGTGCCGTTACGTTTGGAGAATAATTTGAAGAACATGAGGTAAAACATTCCTGTCCGTTCCACCGGTGAGGTGAAGCGGAACCTTGGGTTAGTTGATTAAGTAATGTTTAAGCGAAAATGTGGGGTTTGAAAAACTGGAAGCAGATGTCTAGCACCAAATTTAAGTCAGTAACAGATCTCTTGATAGTAATCGTTTCGTAAGCGAGCGCGAGTGTACATTACTAAGTCTCACACTGGAAGCAAATAACGTGATGCTTTTCCAGCTATGAAGTGAGAGTCGATTTGCAGTGGTTTAAGCGGCAAGTATTGTTGAATGAATGGGTCTTGTGGAATATTTGCGAGTGCTTTTCCGAGATGATGTTTGCAACACTTATTTACACTTGCATTGGAGTAGAGCAAGGATAGTATCAGTGCGTGATAACAATCTTGCCCATGAAGCTGCCGTTTTTCATAAATTCATAAGCCTCTGGAGCCTGATCGAAGCTGAACTCACGATCAATGACCGGGTGTAATTTGTGTTCAGAGATAAAAGCATTCATCGCTTCAAAATCAGCACGTGAACCAACAAAAACACCTTTTACAGTAGCGCCAACGCCCATCAAACTACCTACAGGTAAATCAGTTGCGAAACCACTGATGCCTCCAATTACAGCCATGTGACCTTCATAGGCCATGGCTTGCAGAGCTTTATTTATGGTTTGAACACCGCCAATCTCCAACACCTGATCAACACCAACACCATTGCTCAGCTCACGCACTTTAAGTTGCCAGTCTTCATTTTCCCGGTAGTTGACGGTGCCAACAGCACCCAGCTTCAGAGCTTTTTCCAGTTTTTCATTACTGGAGCTGGTAATGATGGGTTTAGCGCCGGCTGCTTTTGATAATATTAAGCCGAACGATGAAACTCCACCGGTACCTTCCAGCAGAACATATTCACCAGCTTGTATATTTCCGTATTTGAAAAGGCCGCTCCAGGCGGTAACACCAGCACAAGGTAGGGTCGCTGCTTCTGCATAGCTCAAATGTTCCGGGATCATGACCAGACCTTGTTCATTGGAAACCACCATTTCGGCGAGCATGCCGCCACCATTATCAGCACCGCGAGCAGATGCCACACCCTTATCTGTTCGTTTGCCATCAATCCACTCGCTAAAAAAGATGCCGGCAACCCGGTCACCGACTTTGAAGCGAGTAACATCTGATCCAACTGCTATTACTTCACCAGCACCATCAGAGAGTGGAACACCGCCACTAATATCACCGGCCATTGAGTATTTCTTTTCGACGAGCATAATGTCTCGCCGGTTGAGTGAGGTTGCATGTATCTTTACCAATACTTCATTTACCGCCGGCTCCGGTTTGGTGACTTCCTGCAATTCAATAGTATATGCACCAGCACCATCTTTGATGAACTGGTACTGACGTATAGTTTCATTACTCGCAGCATAAGCTGTGCTGGCCAACGTAATGGAGAGTATGAAAATAATTGATTTGCAGATGTTCATGTTAAGCCCCATGTAAAACACAGAAGTGGATATATGAATTATATCCTTATTACATGATTAGTTGTTACGTTGTCTTAAGCACTTAATCGCTCAAGATAGACTTTACTTCGACATTATTATGTATGGTTTGATGCACTGGGCAGCGGTCGGCAATCTGTAGCATTCTTTGGCGTTGTTCTTCCGTTAATTCTCCACTTATTTTAATTTTGCGGGTGAATACGTCCACCTTTTGCTGATTATTCTCACATTCCACGCAATCTTCAGCGTGTTGTTTATTGTGCTGTACGGTAACCGTAACGTTTGCAACAGGTAGTTTTTTATGCCGGGCGTACATGTTTAGTGTCATGGTTGTACACGTGCCAAGAGCAGTTGATAAATAGTCGTATGGAGAAGGGCCGTAATTTGTTCCTCCAAAGCTCAATGGTTCATCACCCGTGAGATTGTGACCGTTGGCGTTAATTTGGTTATAAAACCCCTTGTTAGTGTCGGCGCTGGCAACTACTTTTTCATCTTGCGTTACTAATTTATTTTTATTTATTTCAACGGCTGATATATAGCGTACAGCCCAGGCGGCAAGGACCTTGCTGGCATAAACCGAATCACTGTTCTTGCTTAGCAAGTGATCAGCATTTTCCAGGCTTATAAAACTTTTGGGATGACGTGCCTTCTGGTAAATGGTCGCTGCTTCATCTACAGAAACTGTGCTATCGATGGGAGAGTGCATGACTAGTAGTGCTTTGTTGAGATGCTCCAGGTTAATCTCGTAGGCTTTAGCATCATCAACAAAGCTCTTGTTAAATGTGAATGTCCTGCCTGCCAAATCAACTTCGGCTTCTCCATGGTTCTCAATCTCATGCATTTGAGCGTGAAAATGATGTAGTACATGTTCAGGAGTCGCGGGTGATCCCAGTGTTGCGACAGCTTTGGCAGATTCGATATGTGTAGCTGCTGCCAACATGGCCGTGCCACCCAATGAATGGCCAACCAGTAACTCGGGTGACCGATATTCACTTTTTAAAAATTCTGCCGCATCAACAATGTCTTGTACATTGCTACTAAAGTTGGTCTCGGTAAAGTCGCCTGAACTGGATCCCAGGCCGGTGAAGTCAAAGCGTAGTGTGGCGATGCCTTGCGTTGCAAGTTCTTCTGCAATATGAACAGCTGCGTTTATATTTTTGCTGCAGGTAAAACAATGCGCGAAGATCGCGTATGCCAGCACGGGTTGTGTTTCTGATACGTGCATTACGCCTGAAATTTTTTCATCTGAGCGGTTCACAAAAGTAATATTTTCACGCATATATAATTGTCTTATTAGTTGATATATGTGGGGATAGAAAATGTAGAGCTACTACGCAACATTGGCTGCATAGTAGTCAACCAGGTCTGTGAAGCCACCAAGATGTTGTTGATCAAAAAAGACCTGAGGCACAGTGCGCCTGTTGCTTAGTTCTTGCATTTCCTTGAAACGTGAGGGTGAGTTAAGCACATCTATTTCTTCATACTGCAGACCCTTGCTTGTTAACAACGCTTTTGCGGCTTTGCAGTATGGGCAATAGTTTTTGCTGTAAATACGAATCATGGTTAATTCCTCTCAATATTGGTCAAGGGTTATAGTGGCGAAACGCCCCATAGCTTGCTGTACTCTTCGCAATGGAAAACCAGTGAGTTAAATTGACTAACATCGATACCCTCAGGGATTTCTATACGATTTTTTCCTTTGAAGTTCGAGATCAGTTTGATAAACACACTACCTTCAGACGCATTGCTGCCATTGATGGCGCTGGCTTCCAGCGGTGATAAAAAGATCTTTACGTCGGGTCCTTTTTTCGCTTCAAAGTTATCGGCCAATTCGATGTAGTGTTTGCCATCGGTTTCTACAATTTTCCAGTCGCCGCTCAGTGAGGATTTCCCCCAGGAAGAAAAGGCGCCTTTCAGACTGCCTTCTGACAAAGTTTCACCAGCAGTAGTGATGCTTGTTACCAGTAATAAACTAGCCAGAGTGAATAGCATTAATAGACTCTTTTTCATGATGTTGTTCCTTGTTTGATTAGGTTGTTAGTTGTGGTGATTACTGAGCTTCAATCGGGAGGGCTGGACAGTAACCACCACGCATTGTTTTACTAAGCCGCTTTAGACCAGGCTTCCCCGCCGAACTCGGGATTCACTTCAGTGCCGGTCAAGTGGTTGGTGTAGTTGCTCAAGGTTTTCATAGTTACGCCCAGTACTACTTCAAGTGCTTGTGCCTGGGTGTAGCCAGCTGCTAAAAATGCATCAGTTACAGCGCCATCTACCCAGCCGCGATCTGTAACGACTGCACGTGTAAACGTAGCCAATGCTTCGAGCTTGCTGTCTTGAATAGCTTCTTGATTACGAATGGGATCAACAATATCGGCATCGATATTCAGCATACTTTTTGAGATTACCGAGTGTGCGGCAACGCAAAACTCACAGTTATTGACGACGCTGGTAGTTAATAGAACGACTTGTTGCTCAGTTGCATTAAAGCTGGTTTTTTCAAAAAGACCCGCAATGGTCATGTAGGACTCAAGCACTGTTGGTGATTCAGCCATGTTGCCATATAGATTAGGTACGAACCCTAATTGAGATTGCGCGCCTTGCAATACGCCCTTGGCGTCCTGCGGAGCAGATTCAACGGTATGTGTAGTAAATGTAGTCATGATGTTTCCCATAGTTTTAGTATAGATGTTCGAGATATTGCTCTTGAACAATGCGTCTACTATAGTGAAACAGGAGTGCTCTATTAATGCTTAAAGGTCTATAAAAATATACTAATAGTCTAAAATAACGATAAATCGGGAATCATCAGACTATTTTACGCTTAAGAGCCTGTTATATACGGTGCGATAAGTGTTTTGCGCTAGATAAGTGATGTAAATAAAAAAGCGCGCACTGCAATGCAGTCCGCGCTTTTTAGTTTTCAGTTATGAAATCAGGCTTCGTAGTTTTTGACGACCTGAGACCAGTTGACCAGCTCCCAATAATTTTTCAGGTAAGCACCGCGATCATTACGTGTATCAACGTAGTAAGCATGCTCCCAAACATCACACACAAGAATGGGGTGATGGCCATCGGCAATAACACATCCAGCGTTTGAAGTATTCACGATGTCTACCTCACCACTTGAAGTCTTCACTAGCCATGTCCAGCCAGAACCAAAGTTACCCAGGGCAGATGCGGTAAATTCTTTTTTCAGATCTTCTATTGATCCAAACTTCTTTGTTACAGCGTCAGCAAGATCACCGTTTACATTACCTTGGTCACCACCGGTCAGGCAGTTCCAGTAAAAGGTGTGGTTCCAGATTTGAGCCGCGTTGTTGTAGATGCCAGCAGAAGATTTTTTGATGATGTCTTCCAGTGACATATCTTCAAACTCCGTGCCCGCAATCATCTTGTTCAAATTAGTGACATAGGCATTGTGGTGCTTGCCATGATGGAATTGTAGCGTTTCCTTTGAGATGTGAGGCTCCAGCGCACTAATGTCGTAAGGTAGGTCGGGTAATTCATGTTTCATTGTGTCTTTCCATAGTTGTGTAAATTTCTATTGCACTTAATAGTTGTAGCAATACTGTAGTTGATTTTACTACGCTTGAGGTTACGAAACACTAATCTTTTTTGAGCTGAAATGAGACTATTTCTTTCGTATTTTGATGATTAAAGAAAACAAAATGCTGTACTCGTAAAAAATCATGATTTGTGTCGACAAACCCGGGCATTGAGATTGTCAGTCGTGACTAAAGGACTATAATCCACGCTTCTTATTGTGTATGTCAGGGATGAGCTATGCCTAAAGATCGGCAAGACGACCGTATCAAACGCCTTCTTGAAAGTAGCATTGTCATTGAAGAAGTGGCGGCTGCCAAAATAGATTATTCGATATTTGAACGGTTTGCGCAGTTGTACTTTGACCTGCTCTCTCCCGAAGAGCTTGAGGCAACCAGCGATGAACAATTGTTGGGTAAAGCTCTAAGCCACCTGCAAGTTGTGCTCGCTTCCCGGCCTGAGCAAACTATTGTGGATGCGTACCAATCGCCACTGGTCTCTGACATCTCTATCGTTCGAATTGTAGTGCCTGATAATCCCTTCTTGCTTGATTCTGTCACTATGAAATTGAATCAACTGGATCTGGATATTCGCCTGGTGATACACCCTGTAATTGCGATCAAGCGAAATAGAAAGGGTAATGTCATAGACATAGTGTCGGGCAAGCGCGCACGCAAAGGCTATACACTTTTATCCTTGATGCATTTTGAATTGGATAAGTCTGGAGTTGGCAGGCGACAGGATCGAATCGTAAAGGAGGTACGGGCGGTACTTAAAGATGTAGCAATGTGTTGTGAGGATTGGCAGCCAATAGTCAAGCAGCTCGATCAGGTTAATGCTGAGCTCAAGAAATTGAAAAAGGTAGATGGTCTGGCAGAAACATTGCGATTTATTAAGTGGCTGCGAGACGATAACTTTATCTTTCTTGGATATTGCAAAGATACCCTGAGTAAAAATCGCCAGGCGCTGAATTACTCGCGTGGCTCGGGTTTGGGTTTGTTGCGTCAGGGGCACAAAGACTATTTACCGAGTGGTACCGCCGGATTGCTTGATAATGAAGAAACGCTGGTCGTGGCAAAATCCAATCAACCTTCTCATCTTCACCGTGCTGGTTATTTCGATTTTCTGGGTATTAATCGTTATAACAAACAGGGCAAGATTGTTGGGCAGTACTGTTTTCTGGGCTTGTTCACTTCACCGGCTTATAACAAGAGTGCCTTGAAAATTCCGTTAGTGAGTAAAAAAGCAAAATTTGTGCTGGAGCAGAGCAACCTGCCTAAGCGCTCACACGATTACAAAGCCTTGATCGATATCATTGAAAATTATCCGCGCGATAATTTGTTTGCCATTGATAATGCCGAGCTACAACAAATAACACATGGCATCTTAAGCATGCAGGAACGTAAGCAAGTACGTTTTTTCATGAACAAGGATCGATACAGCCGGTTTTATACGTGTCTGGTTTATATACCTCGAAACACCTATAACCGCGATTTGCGTAAACGCATCGAAGCCGTCTTGACGGATGCTTTGAGAGGGCAGTCTATCCAGGCACAAACCTATTTCTCACACTCAGTGCTGGCGAGAGTACAGTTTATTGTCAGAGTAAAGCCGGGTAGTAAACAAAAACAATCTGTACAAGAGATTGAACGTCGTTTGCAGGAGGTTTCAAGAACCTGGGAAGATGTGATTGCAGAAGAATTTGTCAATGAACTGGGTGAAAGTAAGGGGCGCAAACTGGCTGCCAGATATGGTAAGGCATTCAGGCCGGGTTATCAGTCAGATTTTTCTGCACGTTCCGGGGTGCTTGATGCTGCCCAGTTTGAGCGACTCGATAAAAACAATAAAGTGGGCGTGCAGCTCTATAAAAGTCCGGGAGCGGGGCGTCGTAACCTGCGTATGAAGTTATTTGCCCTGGGTGAAACCATTGCACCCTCACAAGTATTGCCAGTAATAGAGAATCTCGGTCTTCGAGTCTTGTCTGATCGTCCCTACCGCCTTGAGTTAGCAAAACAAAAGCATGCCTGGGTGCATGAATTTCATATGCAGAGCGGGGTAGGCGTAAAGGTAAAGCCAACCGAAGTGGCTGAAGACTTTCAAGATGCCTTTATGAGTGTCTGGCGTGGTGAAGCTGAAAACGATAGTTTTAATAAACTGATTGTCTCGGCGGGACTGAATTGGCGTGAGGTGGTTATTTTACGAGCCTATAGTCGCTATCTGCGTCAGTTAGGTCTGCGTTATAGCGAAAGCTATGTAGTGGATTGTTTGCTTGAACATGCCGACATCGCGCGCCAGATCATTGACTGCTTTAGGCTATTATTTGATCCGGCCGAAAATGACGCGCGAGAAGATCAGGCCAGCGCAGTGCGTACACAAATACTGGCGGCTATAGATACGGTGGTTAATCTGGATCATGACCGTATTCTTCGCCATTACCTGAATTTGGTTGATTGCACGCTGCGGACCAATTATTTTCAGCCTGACGCTAAAGGTGTAGCGAAAGAGTATGTCTCTTTCAAGTTTGATTCCACTGCTATTGACGGCATGCCTGAACCGAAACCATTGTATGAGATTTTTGTTTATTCGCCTCGTGTCGAGGGCGTGCATTTGCGTGGTGGCCGGGTCGCACGCGGTGGTTTACGTTGGTCAGATCGTCGCGAAGATTTCAGAACCGAAGTGTTGGGTCTGGTTAAAGCCCAAATGGTGAAAAACACGGTCATTGTGCCGACCGGGTCCAAAGGTGGTTTCTATGTCAAGCAACCACCTCAAAAGGGCGGCCGTGCTGCATTTCAGCGCGAAGGTATCGCTTGTTATAAAACATTTATTTCCGGCTTGCTTGATGTGACCGATAATCTGGTCGGTAATGACGTCGTTCCTCCGAAGAGTGTGGTGCGCAGGGATGGCGATGACCCTTATCTGGTCGTAGCGGCAGATAAAGGAACCGCAACCTTTTCAGACATAGC
The DNA here is from genome assembly GCA_938041655.1 of uncultured Thiotrichales bacterium. GTDB lineage: Bacteria > Pseudomonadota > Gammaproteobacteria > CAZUMV01 > CAZUMV01 > CALIRD01. The sequence continues at coordinate 9,328 of CALISW010000185.1, forward strand.
TAATGCGGTAGCAAAAAAATACAAGTTCTGGTTGGGAGATGCGTTTGCCTCCGGTGGTTCAGTAGGCTATGACCACAAGGCGATGGGTATAACGGCGCGTGGTGCGTGGGAATCAGTCAAGCGTCACTTTCTTGAGCTGGAACATGATATTCAGAAAAAGCCATTCACTACTGTGGGTATCGGTGACATGGCGGGCGATGTGTTTGGAAATGGCATGTTGCTTTCTAGGCAAACAAAGTTGGTCGCAGCGTTTAATCATTTGCATATCTTTATTGATCCCAACCCCAATCCTGAAAAGTCCTTTCGTGAGCGCGAACGTTTGTTTAAAAAACCAAAGTCGGCATGGACGGACTACAACAATAAATTAATTTCCAGAGGTGGCGGGATTTATGACCGTTCTGCCAAATCAATAACATTGTCAGCTGAAGCAAAAGCGGTGTTAGGCATTAGTGCTTCTGAACTGACGCCTAATGAATTAATACATCGATTGCTTAAAGCACCGGTGGATTTGCTCTGGAATGGCGGCATAGGAACCTACATTAAATCCAGCTCGGAAAGTCATAATGACGCTAAAGATCGTGCCAATGACGCCTTGCGTGTCGATGGTAAAGAACTCAAGTGTAAAGTTCTGGGTGAGGGCGGGAATTTAGGAGCAACTCAAGCTGGGCGAATTGAATTTTGCCAAAACGGTGGCCGCTGTTATACCGATTTCATCGATAATTCGGCGGGTGTGGATACCTCGGATCACGAGGTTAATATAAAAATCCTGTTGAATGCGGTCAGGGAAAAAGGACAGCTAAACGAGAAGCAGCGCAACAAGCTTTTAGCATCAATGACCGATGAGGTTGCAGAATTGGTGCTCGATGATAATTATCAGCAAAGTCTGGCGCTTAATCTTGAGCAACGACAAGCTGGACAGCGCATTCGTGAGCATGCACGTTTTATTGATGTGCTCGAAGAGCAGGGTGTGATGAAGCGTGAGCTTGAGGGTCTGGCGACACGCGAGCAGCTGGAAGATCGGTATCAACAAGGACAGCCTTTATGTTGGCCCGAGCTGGCCGTAGTACTGGCTTACAGCAAAATCCAATGCTATGAAAAAGTGTTGGGGTCAGACTTGCCCGACGATCCATTTGCTAGACAGGTTGTCGAAGGTTACTTTCCACAAGTACTGGTAAAGAAGTATCGGCCTGAGATAGTTGATCATCGTCTTCGTAAAGAAATTGTGGCGACCGAGTTGGTTAATAAAGTAATTAATCGTTGTGGACCTATCTTTGTTTTTCGCATCGCTGAGATGACGGGGCATAGTTATGCCAACATCATCGCCGCGTTTACCTGTGCCTGGTCATTGTTTGAGCTGGACCCATATTGGGAGCAGGTATCTGCGTTGGATAATGTTGTGCCAGTAGCTATCCAGGCTTCTTTGTACAGAGATGCAATCAAGACTATGCAGGAGGCGACCATCTGGTTACTTTATTATCGGCCTCAACCTTTGGATATTATGACCAATGTGGCGTCGATTAAGCCGGTGCTTGAAACCTATCAATCCATGATTGCCAAGTCGTTATCTGGTAAGGCAAAACAGTATTATCGTAAGCGTCAGCAAGATTTGAAGCGACATAAAGTGCCAGCAACATTAGTGCAGCGAGCGGCGATCATGCGTTTGTTGCCTTATGCATTGGATGTAGCTGATGTCGCTACCAACAAACAAGCTGAAGTCGCACCAACGACCGAGGTTTACTACGCCATTACCGGTGAGTTAAAGCTCTATCAGATGGCACAAATTATTGACGGCTTAACCGTTGAAAATCATTGGCATTTAATTGCCCAGCATGGTTTGAAAACACGCTTGTTGCGCACCCATGCCCTGATTTGCGCGGATATTATTGCGATGGGTGATGCTAGTGCCAGAGAATTATTACGTGCTTGGAAAGAGTCGAACAAAAGTGCTTTGCGACGTTTTCTGGATACGCTGGATTCACTCAAGATCAGGGATGTGGATTTTGAGGTAATGACGGTACTATTGTCAGATCTGGAAGCGTTACGTCAGTCTTTCTATTCGGTGGATATAGCCAGCACCCGCTAAGTATGGTTTACTTGCCGGTAAAGTTTGGTTTTCTTTTTTCTAGGATGGAGTCTATCGCTTCCAGGTGGTCATCCATTTGTTGCAGATCTGCTTGTAAGTAAGCGGCCATCTCGAGGCTATCTGCCAGAGTATCAGTCACACTTTTTCTCACCAGTTGCTTGGCTTTGCGAATACCAGCCGGTGGCAGGTTGGCAATATTGGTTGCCATATTCAGTGCGGCTTCTTCCAGTTTTTCCTCGGAGACTACTTCACTTACCAGCCCCCAGTGCAGCGCTTTTTCCGCTTTGACCGGGTTGGCGGTAAATAACATTTCTTTGGCGCGCGCCAGACCTATGATGCGTGGCAAAAACCAGGCACCACCGTCACCGGGAATCAGGCCGACCCGCAGAAAGCTTTCTGAAAAGCTGGCGGTATCGGCAGCAATGCGTAAATCACACATGGCGGCCAGATCACAACCAGCACCAATCGCGTGTCCATGTACAGCGGCGATAGTGACTATATCAACCGCATCAATAGTCAGTGGGATTTGTTGTATGCCGTTTAGATACCAGTCAGCCAGACCTTGCGGAGAGAGCTTGTCAGTCGTGGTCATGGCGCGCAATTCTTGCAAATTTCCACCCGAGGAAAACCCTTTTCCGGCACCGATAATTAAAGCTACACTGACATCACTATCTTCGTTGGCACGATTCAGGCCGGTCACTAATTCTTCGATAACATCCTTGCTCAGGGCATTGCGAGTATCCGGGCGATTGAGGGTGAGTTGAACTATCCTTCCGTTTTTCTGGTATTCAACACTAGCCATTGATCGCTCCAAATATATCTTCGGTTAACCCACTTGAGTCGGTGCGTGAAAATTGCTGACCTAGCAGCTTGCTCCAATAAAATTCATTGCCAAAGTCTTCGCGCCATTGCCATAGCCGTCGACTGAAACGTCCTAAAGTATATTCACCGGTATAGCCAATCGCACCATGCGCTTGGTGGGCATGTCTTGAAACAATGTCCGCGGCTTCACTGGCGCGTGCTTTAGCGCAGGCAACAGCCATAGCATCCGGTGCAGCGTCGAAACTGATGGTCTGTATCGCACCTTCCAAAGCCGCACTGCTGGTTGCCAGTTCGCCAGCCATTTCTGCCAGCAGATGTTGTATCGCCTGAAACTTGGTTAGTGGTCGGCCAAACTGCTCACGTGTTGAGGTATGTTCAAGCGTTAATTCCAGTTGGTATTGCATAGCACCACATAATTGCGCAGCACGAACGACCGCCCCGAGTTGTTGATAGACATCTTGTGTAAGCCACACTGGAGCTTTGTGGCTGGAGACCACACTGAGTTGTGAGAAATCTATGCTGGCGAGAGAATCAGAGCCAACGTTATTAATAGCGACTGCATTGTCTATTTTGAAAACCTCGAGGGTATTCTGATGCAGGCGCAACACATGTTCGGCGCTGTCGGCAAAAGGCGCTTCTGACATTGAGTCATGGGTCGAGCTGGCAATGGTAATTTGACCGTCAGGTGTGGCAGCGCCAGCCGTCGCAAGTAAGTAACCAGCCAGCAAGGTTTCAGCAAATGGGACGCTGGCCAATTCCCCGGCACTTTGGCGAATCAGCGCAAAGCCATCCGATAGCTCAAGCCCGGTACCATCCAGCTCATCCGGAATCCACGCGCGGCTTAAGCCGTTTTCTTCCAGCGCTTGCCACAATCCGGTTTTATCTTCGGCGTGGTCGGTATAGATACGTTTTGCTGTATCAGCAATCAAAGCATCCATCAACGCATCCCCAGTTGTCGCGCAATGATGCCGCGTAAAATTTCAGTAGTGCCGCCACGTAAAGTGTTGGCAGGTAATTTTAGTACGGCATCATCTAATAGCGCTGCAAGCCCGGCAGGCCATTCAGTTTTGGGTGTGTTGCTCAGCAGTCGGCGGGTTGCAGTAACAACTTCTTTTTCAAAGGCATTACCTAAGGCTTTAACCATCGCTGCTTCTGTGTCAGACGGTATACCTTGTGCCAGTTGGTGTGCGATACCGCGTGACATGATGCGCAGTGATCTCACTTTTGCAATGAGTTGACCGAGTGTTATCAAGCCCTGATCGTCAAGCTTGCCGCGTAATGAAGAGAGCGCTTGTTCAAGTAAAATAAAGGTCGATAAAAATCGTTCAGGACCCGAGCGTTCTAAGGCCAGTTCGCCCATACATTGAGCCCAACCGTTACCTTCTTTACCGAGTAAAGCATCTTCAGATAAATCGACATCTTCAAACAGGGTTTCATTAAAATGCACATGATTGGAAATATCATCAATACCGGAAACTTCTACGCCCGGTGCTTTTAGTGGTACTAAAAACTGTGATAAGCCTATTTGTCGATTGCGCCCCTCCGCAGGTGAAGTTCTGGCGAGCACAATCATGTGATCACAGAGGTGTGCGCCGGTAGACCAGATCTTGCGCCCGTTCAAACGCCAGCCCGTGTCGGTCTTTTCTGCTTTGGTACGAACCGCGGCTAGATCAGAACCCGCTTGTGGTTCACTCATACCAATCGCTGCAAACGATTTCCCCGCTGCCATTTTCGGTAGCAAGGTCTTTTTTTGTTCTTCAGTGCCGAAGTTAATTATTTGTTGACCGGTTTGCCGGTCGGCAATCCAGTGTGCAGCAACCGGTGCTCCGGCAGCGAGTAGCTCTTCGGTGACGATTAAACGTTCCAGCGTGCTGCGTTCATGGCCACCGTATTCTTTAGGCCAGGTCATCCCGAGCCAACCCTGAGCGCCGAGTTTTTCGCTGAACTCAGGTGAAACGGCGGTCATCCAGCAATCGGCTGTAGGTTGGTATCCGTCAGACTCCAGTTCAGCTTTAAGGAATGTACGTACTTCCTTTCTGAGTTGCATTTCTTCCTGATTCGTCGCAACGAATGGAAAATTGAATTGCTGCATTAATTACTATCCACGGTGTTGATGGACTGGTGTTAGCACTTGGCTGTAGCCGTACGTACATTTTCACCAGCCAGTCCATTGTTTCACTGTCATTGGCACAAGACAAGTTAAGTGTTTCTATACTATTCATAGTATCAGCTAGCTTGGAATACGTTCCTGATTCGAGGCATAGTCAGATTGTTTAGAAATGGCGTTCGGTAGGTGAAAGTACTTTCAATACGTGGCTAAAATAGTTATATAAAATTCGAAATGAGGTAAGCTGTAATTGGTCTTGTTGAATATTTCTAACGGAAAAACCATGCTAAATAGACGTGAATTACTATCAGTTATCCCTGCATCAGCATTGCTGGTGGCACTACCTACATGGCATTTGCTAGCGGCTCCAGTTAGAGATCGCTTTCGCGCCTGGGAAGTCGGGGAGAAAGGTGGATTCGATACCTTAAAACTGGTCGAGCGAACGCAAAAACCGCTGGATGATTATGAGGTCGCTATCAAGGTGAATATTTGTTCTTTGAACGCACGTGATCAGGCCATAGTTAAAGGCTGGTTCCTCGAGGACAAGCCGGCTGATTTAATTCCTTTAACCAGTGGTTGTGGCGAGGTAGTAGCGACTGGCGCTCGGGTTACTCGGGTAGCAGCAGGTGATCGAGTGACCAGTGCTCATTTTTCACAATGGGTGGATGGCTTATGGGACCCGGTCAAGGCTTATGCGGGTGATATAGGTAATACGATTAATGGTTGGTTAACCGAGCAGGCCACTTTGCCCGAGTCTGGTCTGGTGAAGTTGCCGGATAATGTATCGGATGAAACCGGTGCTTCTATAGCTAGTGCCGGTGTAACAACCTGGCAGGCCTTGCATCATGTGGCGAGCGTCAAGCCGGGTGATACGGTCTTAAGTCTGGGTACCGGTGGTGTGTCTACCTGGGGTGTGCAGTTGGCAAAAATGGCTGGTGCACGTGTAGTCGTGACCTCATCGAGTGATGACAAGTTGAAGCGTATGCGAAAGCTTGGAGCAGACATCACCATTAATTATAAAAAGACGCCTGAGTGGGGCAAGGCAGTGCTGGATCAAACTGATGGGCATGGTGCTGATATTGTGCTGGAAAATGTGGGGCGTAGAACCCTTGATCAATCCTTATTAGCTTCTGCCAACAATGCCATAGTGATCTTGATTGGAACGGGGCGGCTTCCGGAGCAATTACCGAAAATGCCCGGTTTTTATATGAAGAACATCACTATGAAAGCAATTAGTAATGCTAGCCGAACCATGCTCGAAGAAATGGTTACAGCTATCTCGGTAAATCAAGTGGATTCGGTGATTGATAAAACTTTCGACTTTGAAGATGTTGTTGAGGCCTTCAAATATATGGCTAGTTCTAAACATATGGGAAAAATATTGATCCAAGTCTAGAGCTTGCTGCATCAGTCTTTGTGAAATGTCATTAATATTACTAGCGAAGCCAAGGCCATGTCCAAAACGTAATGGTTAACTGCTTCTTCCAACCGACTAGGTGTTACTCTTTTAACATAATCTAGTAGCTGGTTGAATATTTACTAATACAATTGAATGGCATTACTGCTTTGAGGCAATAAGTGCCAGCGCAAATACAATAAAATGAGCTGCATTCATGGCTACCGGCAGTACATAAATTCCAATCGGTGTTTTGAAAAAATACAGAGCAAACATCACCGCCAGCAATGCAATTGGACTAAATATCGCCATCCATTTCGGCAAATATGTTTTGCCAGTGAGAATGAGTTTGATCCATAACACCGAGACAATCAGCATCGCGACGCGTAGAACATTCACAAATGGTTCATTGTGCTCAGAGAAGGTAGCGAGAAGATCGCTCAAGTTTGTTCCATTAGTAATTTCATGAACAGTGGTCGCTATAAAGAAACGTTGGCTAATCCAGGCTGTGCCTATAGCAAATGCGTAGGCACCAATCAGGAAAAATGCTTTTGACTGTTTGGGGCCGGCTGGCTCCAGCTGTTTTGAGAGATGCCAGTATCCGGCTATATATAACGGCGCAGCTAGTACCGCCAAGAAATGCCCGAACGAAAGTCGTTCGGGTGAGACGTCATTGAAAAACAGGTAGTTGGTTGCATCCTCGAGTCCGCCATTCGGTGTGAATTGCAATGAGAATTCACCGATGCCTACCAGTATGGCTCCCAGGCAGCCAGCAATGCCTGCCAGAGTAAGTAGTCGTGATGAATTCGTACTCATCATTGATTACTTGTCTTGGCGCTGGCTTTAATCATCGAGCCATTGGCAGGACTCTCGAAAATTTCTTTCGAACCGTTTTGAAATTGGACGGTTACTCGCTGTGTAGATTCATTTCCCAAGCCAAAAATCAGATCACGACCTTGATCAGAGCCGAGGCCTTGAGAAGTTAGAAATTGCTTGGTAAGTGTGGCTCCATCAGTTCGTTCCAGAGTAACGATTGCACCGAGTGACCCTGAGTTATTAGGAAGGTGAACCTTCAACCAGTTTTTACTTCCGCCATTATTAATGTAAGCCAGCGATTCACCAGCAATGTTTGCCCACACCAGGTCTGGCCAGCCATCATTATTAAAATCAGAGACGACAGGGGCTATGCCAAAGTGCGGGTTTTCCGCTCCAGCAGCTACCTCGACGGGTGCAAAATGAGAGCCATAGTTTTGCAATATCTTACCAGGGTAGCGTTCTAGTAAATCTACTCCCGGTAGGCGAGCGTAGTTTTGTGCAGCCAGTAAGTCTTCACGCCCATCAAGATTCATATCTGCTGATACAGTTCCCCAGCCAAAGCCGAGTTTGGCAACATTCATGGCTTCGGCAGTGTCACTGAATTTTAGATTACCATCGTTGTGAAACAGCATGTAGGACATGTTAAATGGGTCATCTTCTTGAAGATCTCCACGTAATAATTTGGCAGGTAAGGTGTAGCCAACATTGGAAAAGTACAGATCCATCAAGCCATCATTGTCGTAGTCACCGACAGCAACACCCATTGGATAAGAATAAACGCTGGGGTTAGCGATTGGTTTGAATTGTAAGTCACCTGTGTTTTCATACATTTCTACTTTGCCCGTATCCTGTGCAATCACGAGGTCTGAATCCATGTCATTGTCCAGATCAGTGAATACACCCAGGAAGGTATTGTGTTGACGCCAGACACCGGCCTCTTTACTAATATCTTTCCATTGGTTATCACCTTGGTTGAGCATCAAGTAGCTATAGCCACCATAATTATCTGAAAAGATTGTTTCACCTTCTACTTGGTCGATTTTTATGTAACCTGCTATATACATATCGGCAAGGCCATCTTGATTAATATCACCAAAGCTGATTGAAAGCGGGGTGGTATTCTCGGCTAGCTCGATTGGTAGTTTTATGGTGTTAAAAGATTCTCCGTTGTTTTCGTGAAACCATATGCCGCTCTCACGTGCAGTATAAAGATCTACGTCGCCATCGTTATCAATATCTATCGACGCAGCTCCATGGGTTGCATCTACAGAATCCTTGGGGAAATTGTAATTCAATGCAACGAACCCACCATTATCAAATTTGAAAAGTTTGTCAGCCTGAGTATCACCACCACCAAGGAACAGTTCATCTACACCATCACCATCCGCATCAAATGCAGCACTGCCTAAAAATGGTAGAGAGTTATCTAAGTCTGCAACATGTATGAATGGTAATGTTGCTCGGCTAAACGAGAGTGCTGTATCGCCTTGTTCAGTTTTTTCTGCTTGCCAATATCGAAATACACCAAAAGCACTTAGCAGTGCAAATACGATACCAATGAGGGCTATGGCAACTACGCATAAAAGTAACGTATACCAATGGCTATGTTTTTTTTTCTTTGACTCAATCATGTATCTCTCCAGAGTTGTAGGATGGCTTACCGTGATTTTTCTTATTGTCTTCATCCGTTACGGATTCAAAGCAAAGCAGGATGCATTCTTAATAAAAAAACCTGTGTTTACGATGCTGGAAGGTATTGACTTTCGTCGATGGTTTTAAGGTTTTGAAATAATTTTTGGTTGAATTTAGCTTGGCTTGAAACGTCAGAATTTTTTCAGCGATTTTGATCTAAGCAAACGATTGTCGCGTATTGAAGACAATGGCAGGGGAGGTGAAAGATGAAAGGTAGTGCGAATTTTATGTGGGTTTTCTTGCTTCTAGTTGCTGCATTTGGGACCTTTGCAGGCTTACGTTTGTCAATTGTTCATCTGCGAGTGGCTGAAGTATGTCCTATGCTTGGTCCTGTTCCAGCTTGTGTTGTTGTATCTGTTGGTTATTTCCTGGTCTTGTTAGCGGCTCTTTTCTATCATAAAAAATGGTCAATTAAGTTGTTTTACATCGGCTGGATTCCAGTTTTTATATTGGCATTTTCGGGCGTTATTCTAGAGTTGATTCGTGGACAAACTTGTCCACCCGGACCTAATGGTATACCACAGTGCTTTATCTCGCTCGCGATGATTTTGGTTGCGTGGGCACTATTTAAAGTCATCCGTAAATCCAGATTTAACGTGAATTGAATTGTATGCGCTTGAGGAATGCACTCGATTTTATTAGTTTATTTGCATTGAGTTTCAAAAAGATGATTTGCGGGAACTCATCTTTGTGGCAGATGCATAATGTCTGCCCATGCTTTGGCGCTGAACAAACCACGATTGTGAAAGAAAATTGTCTGTGCAATGCGCGTAAATAGCGGGTTGCTCAGGCAGTGGTTGATTAAAAAATCCGGTGGGCTGACCTGATCGTTGATGCGACGTATCATTTTTTTGAAAAAGTAGCGTTTTACTTGCTGGTTAATTTGTAGGTGTGGCAATACCTGCTGGTCGCTCAAATAGGCGGCCACAGCAGTTCCCAGCTGCTCTCCAATTTCAATACTTGAATGTATACCGCCTGCAGTGAGTGGTGAGACCATACCGGCAGCATCTCCAAGCAAGCAGCCATGTTGATTGGCCCAAGGAGTTACCAGCCCACCACAGGGAATTGGGCCGCCACGTCCACTTATCACTTTCGCATCAGAGTCAAAGTGATTTTTCAGGTACTCATAGAAAGATTTTAGTAACAATGGTTTTCCCTGATTCACTGCAATGCCGACTTGCGTTGCTTCAACACCTTTTAATAACCAGCCAATATAGCCAGGTGCGAAACGACTACTTAAAAATACGTGCAGCCTGTCTGGGTCGAGCTTATCAAAACCCTCTGCTTCATACTCGGCGCCATATATAAAAGAATGGTTAGACCCCAGCCCCATCGATTTTGCTAATGTTGAACGAGCCCCGTCAGCAGCGACCAAATATTTGCATTGATGATTTTGATTGATCAGGCGTGTTCCTGATTCGTTGTGCTCTATGTTTTCAACTTTAGTGCTGGTATGTAAGTTTGCGCCGGCTCTGGTGGCTTCATCTGCCATCCAGTCCAATAGTTTTGGAGTATCTGTTGCCATGAAGTAATAGTCGGGAGATTCCAGATCAAGATGGTTCATGTCAGGAGAGTACAAGCGTACGCCTGTAATTTTTCGCATGAGCCTGGATGGGGCGTTGAGTTGTTCGGCAATTTCCTTAACAAAAATACCGGTACTTTGTGTGTAGGCACCGGGTCTGCTTTTGCTGTCGTAAATGTGGGTGTTCAAACCCTGTTGCGCTGCTTTTTTAGCACAACTCAGTCCGGCAAAACTAGCGCCTATCACCGCTAAATCACACTGCTTCATTTGTTTAACTCCTGCTCTTGAGTGTAAACCTTAACAAAGCTCAAACTGACTGTACGTGACTTCACCATATCTACATATAAACAACACAATAGCGAATGAGATGCTTATGTTTAAAATGTTTGCGGATGCAGTAAACTAGCTTAATGAAGCTGTTTTCAGATAAAAAGCGTCCGTTCTGGATGGGACCCTATCCACTCGAACGATTACGCCGTCAACAAAGCAGGCCTGATTTGACCAGAGTGCCATCGATGCAGGCACTTCGATTTCAGCGTGAGGATGAGTCTAGTCTGGTCAATGCCATGCAGCGTTACATGGCGATGCTTGATGCCATTCGAGATGGCATGGTGGTCAAGGAGCGAGCTACAGTACCTGATGATTTGGAAGAACGAGCCCGTCACTTTAAATCATTTGGTTATTATCAGGATGCATCTCAAGCGGGTATCTGCGAATTAAGCACTGATATGTTTCTGGACCAGCCTATCGTCAATCCGGACATAGATGTTTTGTCTGAAATGTTGCAAACGCAACAGACCAAGACACTCGCAGCTGGCATTGATGTGGTGATGGCTGAGTTAAGAGAAACCATGTCTGCACCACCCAAAGAAGTTGGTCATCACAGTCACGCGATTGTTTATCTCTATGAATACCCGCGCGATCCCAAGGCGGATGAGTCGGGTTGTGACTGGATTCAGGATTCGCAGATAGAGCGTGCTGCACTGCGAGCGGCAGAAACCGGGATTATCGTTGCTAACTATATCCGTTTGCTTGGTTATGAGGCCCGTGCCCATGGCGCAAGCTGCAGTGATGTTGATTTGAATAAAGTTGCGGTAGCTGCAGGGTTGGCGTTGGTAGAAGAGGGGGGTAATGGCCCCGTTATCACCAACCCTTATAACGGACAGCGGTTTGGTATTGGCGTTATTACCACCACTTTGCCTATTGCAACAGATCACGCGCTAGATAACACGCAACAGGCTGCGCGTTGGAAAACACACGGCCCGGCATGGTATGCAGGTTATGATTCTGCAAAAAACCATTTCAATCAAGAGGCCTATAAAAACCGTTTGTTCAAACAGGGGCAATACCCGTTTGAGCGCAGTAAAAAAGTTGAACAACCCACCACCTTGATTGATGAGCCGCGCATACCGCGAGTACCTAAACGTACTGATATGTTTGCTCGTGCTATTTTCGGAGATATGGGCGAGCGCGTCCAGGATGGTGCTAAAAATGGTAAGTACGTTAGCAAGAGTCCGACCAGTTTTGCCGCACGTAAACCATTAGCTGCTTTCGTGTTATTGCAAAACGGACCGGTGGCGAAAAAAATCCCGGAGGTCGCGCATGATGAACAAACAAATGCGGACAATATAAAGGCCGCATTATATTTTCTCGGTGCCGATGCGGTCGGGCTATCACGATGTCCAGAGTGGGCCTACTACTCACACGACGCAGTGGGTGAGCCACTGGAGGCGTATCACCCGAATGCAATCTCGGTGATTATTGATCAGGGTCGCGAAACCATGGAAGGGGCGTCAGGTGATGACTGGATTGCTTGTTCACAATCGATGCGTGCCTATCTGCGCTTTTCATTATTAGGCGGAATTATTGGTGATCAAATTCGTAACCTGGGTTATGAGGCGCGGGTACATTCCGTCATGGACGGCGAGGTGTTACAACCACCACTACTGTTGTTGTCGGGTCTGGGTGAGGTTAGCCGAATTGGTGAAGTGATTCTCAATCCGTATCTGGGGCCGCGTTTGAAGTCGGGAGTGATTACTACCAACATGCCGTTCACTCATGATCAGCCCATTGACTTTGGTCTGCAGAAGTTCTGCGAACAATGTAACAAATGTGCTCGTGAGTGCCCGTCCGGTGCTATTACTGCTGGGCCCAAAACCATGTTCAATGGTTACGAGATCTGGAAATCTGATAGTCAGAAATGTACCACCTACAGAATAACTCAAGCCGCTGGTGCCATGTGTGGACGTTGTATGAAGACCTGTCCATGGAATTTGGAGGGATTGTTTGCCGAAGCACCGTTCCGTTGGCTGGCGACTAATGTACCTGTCGCTGCCAAGTCATTGGCAGCGCTGGATGACAAGCTCGGAAATGGCAAAATCAACCCAGTGAAAAAGTGGTGGTGGGATTTGGAGATGAGCGATTCCGGTGGCTACCATCCATCAAAACACGGCGCAGAGCAACGTGAGTTGCAACCCGAACTGAAGCTCAATGGTGAAGATCAAACCCTGGCTGTATATCCGGCCAATCTGGCGCCACCACCTTACCCGTTTCCTTTCAAGATGGATCGTGAAGCCGGTATTGAGGCTTATCAAAGCATGCTTGATCCGCAGACTTATCAGCAACGGCTGGATGCGGGTGAAGTAGACAAGCTGGCACATGAATATCAAACCCCAAGCGGCGACGCACCAGTTTTACGTTTACAGATCACAGCGGTTAACAAGATGTCAGACACTATTACCCACTATGAGCTCGCGTCTCCAGAAGGTAAGCCCTTGCCAAAGTTTGAGGCTGGAGCGCATATTGATGTGGTCGTAGCGCCTGAATTTTTACGGCAATACAGTTTGTCTGGAGATCCGGCTGATCAAAGTAAATATCAAATCGCGGTGTTGAATGAAGCAGACGGGCGAGGTGGCTCTGCATTGATGCATCGAATTTTTACCGAGGGTCGCAAAGTATTTGTATCGCGTCCCATCAATCATTTTCCATTGGTTGAATCAGCTAGACGGAGTGTGTTGATGGCGGGTGGCATTGGTATTACTCCTTTGATCGCTATGGCACATCGATTACATGTTCTGAAAGCGAATTTTGTGCTGCATTACTCATGCAGCTCGCGAGATGAGGCTGGCTTTTTACAAGAACTTGAACGGGTTCAATGGTCGGACAAAGTGCAGCTACATATTAGTCAGGAAGGGAGTCGCGCCGATCTGAACAAGATTCTTGCTAAGTATAACGCGGGAGATCATCTCTACACTTGTGGGTCTGATCGTTACATGCATGGCGTGCTGGAAACAGCCGCCAACCACGATTGGCCCGAAGAGGCTTTGCACCGCGAATACTTTAGCGTGCCAGCAGCACCGGAGTATGAGAACCATGAGTTTACGTTGTCATTAACCAAATCGAGTCAGAAGATAAATGTTACGGCCGAGCAAAGTGCAGCCGATGCGCTGATTGAGGCGGGTTACTCCGTAAACTTGAAGTGTTCAGACGGGCTTTGTGGGGTGTGCCAGTGTGGTTTGATCAAGGGTGAAGTTGAGCATAGAGATTTTGTGCTTTCTAAAGCCCAGCAGCAAGGCAGTTTAATTCTTTGTCAGTCACGCGCAGCAAATGCCGGTGATACGATTGAAATTGATCTTTAAATGTCGGCGCTGTAATTGAAGCGTGTCTGGCAGGCGTAATTGGTATGATTTGGTCAAGAATGTGAGCTGTAGCCTGATTGATTCTAAAATTGATCAATACTTTTCAGTTTCAACAGGAATTATGCGTTCATTATCTGACATGCTTGGCTATCTATAACGTTCATGGTCTGTGTTGATGGAAAATCTTGATACTGCACTTCGATTAATGCTCATTGGTCAGATGATTCTGTTCATTATAGTGCTTGCTGTCCGTGGTCCAGTGCGATTGTCTCTTCCATTAAATTTACTGATTATTAGTGTAGTAGCTTTCCTGATCAAGACCTCACCAGAACTATTAGAAGTAATGAGTTTTGCATACTGGCCGATATGGTTTTTGACCACTACTGCAGCTTACTTTGTCTGGTTATGTGCTGATAGTTTGTTTGATCTCGAAAGACCACCAAAATGGGCAATGATAGTATTTCCGTTGTTGACTACAAATTGCATGTTGTTTCCGCTAATCACAGGATCAGTTTACCCACTGATACATGGCGTGGCTCTGACTGCATCGGTAGTTGTTATTTTACATGCGTTATATTCTGTTTATAAAGGTAGCCTGGATGACTTGTTTCAGCCTAGAAGACGTTATCGATTATGCTTTATATCGTGCATTTCTTTAGCTGCAACCTATATCATGATTATGGAATTGATTTTTCTTGGTCGTCCAGAACCGGGCTGGGTATCTCTATCAAACACATTCTTGATCGCTGCAGTATTGTTGGCAATTAGTGTTCCATTGTTAACACAGCCTACAGATTTGTTACCTGATTTGACGCAGCCACAACTTTCGGCTACAGATAATCCCGAGTCGAGTATTGTAGATCAGCAAATAGAGACAGCCCTGGTGTCGGCGATGAACGATAGAGCTTATGCTCGTACTGGATTAACGATTAGACAATTAGCCGAAGAAATTAAAACACCGGAACACCAATTACGCTCAGTGATCAACCAACGTCTTGGTTACAAGAATTTCAGTACCTATTTAAATGGTTTCAGGATTGAAGAAGCTTGCAAGCGACTCGAAGATCCTGAGCAAGTGCGCACTCAGGTGCTTACAATTGCGTTGGATACAGGCTTTGCTTCATTAGCACCGTTTAATCGTGCCTTTCGAGCGCATAAAGGAATGACCCCTACTGAATATCGAAAAGAGAAGTTATCAATTGTGCCGAATGTTACAGCATTAAGACGCTAATCAATTCTAAAAACCTCGACTCAATTTTAAAAGCACACAGCATTATTCATTACTGAGGAGATCTAAATAGGTTTACTGACTACGCTGGTTACTCAATTCATGAGGAACTAAATATGTGTAATAGTGAATACTGTACTTCTATCTTTGCAACCCTGGCAGCGCTGTTACTGGTGCTATCAAGCTCTGTTGTAAATGCAGCTGATCAACCTCGCTTTATGATGAGTGTTGATACCAATGGTCCTGGCACTCAGGCCGTGTTAGCAGGAGATTATAACAAGGCAATTCAACTCGCGACGCTACCTCACTACAAGCAGTCTCTTGCTGCGCATCTTACTATCTGTACAGCACAGATCGGCTTGGGTAATTATCATGAGGCGCAGTTACCTTGTGAAAAGGCGGTTGAGTTGGCCAAGGCCTCAGTGGTGACTGCACGCAAGGCACAAGGTGAAAGAGACCGGGATGGTTTGGCTAAAGCGTATTCTAATCGAGCGATTCTAAATCGTCTGTTGCAACGTCACGCAGCGGCGGAGCTTGATTTTTCATTAGCGTTACGCCAAAAGCGCCAGCAAAATACCATCAGGCATAACCGCGATGTGATCGTAAAAAACACAATGACTGCTGCTAATAATTAATTAGCGGTTTGTTCCCACTTATAACCGACACCATAAACGGATTGGATTAATTCGCTTTCAAAACAAGTGGCGAGTTTTTTGCGCAGGTTTTTAATGTGGCTATCTATAGTTCTGTCTGTAACGATGCGATGGTCATCATAGAGGTTATCCATCAGACTGGCGCGGGAGAACACACGACTTGGGCTGCCACTTAATTTTTCCAGTAATCTGAACTCCACCGGGGTCAGGGTCAAATCCTGACCCCGTACCACAGCAACAAAGCGGTCATGGTCGAGCGTTACCAGTTCGTCCTTGCTGATTTCCTGCGTATTGACTAGTTCGGCGCGACGTAATTGAGCTTTAACTCGGGCAACCACTTCACGCGGACTGAACGGTTTACAAATGTAATCATCTGCTCCAATTTCCAAACCAAGAATGCGATCAATTTCTTCTACCTTTGCCGTCAACATGATCACTGGAACATTGGTGAATTCTCGAAGTTCTTTACAAATGGTTATGCCATCTTTGTTGGGTAACATGAGATCAAGCAAAATCAGGTCAGGCTGTTTCTCTTTGATCGAGTTTATTGCCAACGCACCATCATGAACTTGATGGGCTACATAGTTGGATGCGTTTAAATAATCTTCCAATAACTGCGCCAGCTTTTTTTCATCTTCTATGATCAGGATCGTCTTGGACATATCTCAGGTTTCGTTAAGTGGTATCTGCAGCACTATTTGTATTCCGCCAAGCTTGGAAAGAGAAGCCTCGATAGTGCCATTATGCGCTTTAACAATTTCACTGACTATTGCCAGCCCCAAACCGGCTCCGCCAGATTCTCTGCCTCGCGATACGTCGGTTCGATAAAATCGTTCAAATAAATTAGGAAGTTGTTCCACAGTTACAGCGGGAGAAGAATCGTTTAGTGTCATCTGCCAATGTTTGTCAATCACGGCACAGTCGATATTTACCTGACCACCTGTGTCAGTATAGCGAAGGCTGTTTTCCAAAAGGTTGCTAAATAACTGGGTTAACCTCGATTCATCAGCCAGCACAATCGCAGCTTTACTGTCAGTAGTTAAGTTGAATTCTAGTGCGGCTTTTTCAAAACGGTTTTTGTAAGCATCGAAAGTCGTGCTTAATGTGTCTGTCGGGTCAGTTTCCAGCATTTGATAATTTAAAGCACCGAGATCGGACAGTGATAGCTCGTACAGATCATCAACCAGTTTATTGAGTTGGTTGACTTCGCTGTTCAAAGATGTAATTGCCGACGGTGTTACTTCGCGTACGCCGTCTTCCAAAGCTTCCAATTCTCCGCGCAGTACCGCAAGTGGTGTGCGCAGCTCATGTGAAATATCGGCGATCCACTGTTGTCGAGCCTGCTGATTTTTCTCCAGGCTGCGTGAGAGCACGTTATAACTTTGTGCCAGTTGACCAAGCTCATCATTGCGATCTATATCGATGCGTTGAGTGTAATCACCGTTGGCCATTTTTTTCGCTGAGTTAATTATTGTTCGAACAATACCGCGAAAATGTCTGGAGATTAGCCAGCTGGCAAAGACAGTGAAAATCAAACTGAGCAGACCGATTAACAAAAAAGATTTTTTGCGTTGCTCAGCAAAAGAACGATCCAGCGACTCAGTTAACTTGGCAAAGGGTTGGAATCTCAGGTAGCCAATCAGGTTATTGTCATAATACAGAGGGGTTAGCAATTTCCTTTTGTCATTTTGTGCTGGTACGCCAGAGATAAGATTTTCTTCCGCACTCACCAGGCTCAGGCTGGTCGACAGTAAGCGTGCATCTATTTCTCGTCTCGGCATGATTTCATCTTTACCACGGTAAGGTCTGGATCTATGTTCGCGCCCACGCTTGAATTCCGGGGCGAGGTTTTGGCGCAGATAGCGATGCCATGCTTCTTCGTTCTTTTGCAAGAAGCCCCAGTTTTGTTGTTTGGCGTAGTCGTTTTGCAGTTGCTCTGCAAGATACACAAGCCGCTCGCCTTGTATGTCGTTGATATAATCAAGGAACCCCCGTTCAAAACTGCGATGCCCCATATACCCACCCGCAGCAAGCGTGATCGACATAATCAGGATCATCGACAGGGCAAGTTTTATCCAGAAAGGTATGCGCATACGACTATCTTATAGCAGTAAGCCAGTGTATTTAGGTAATTCACGGCAATTCATATTTTCTCCACATTGATTGCTGATTTTGTCCATGTTTACGCCATAGTTTTTACACAGTTTATATTTATTCTGGTTGCAACTTAACCACCACCCGAGAATAACAATGAAAAAACTGATTATTACCCTGCTAGCACTTACCTCAATTCTGATTAATCCTGTACTTGCGTCAGAACTCTCTACAGTAGAGAACAGTGAATTGATTGCATTACAGGAGTATCAAATGCCGAATCTTTTCGAAGAGGGAATGAAGAGCCTGAGTGAGCAAGCTGACCTACAAGTTCACAAGATAACCTGGACAATGACCGCCAAACTGGATCTGGATCTCGCTCAGCAAGATCAGACCGATCAAGTGCTTGAGAAACTAAAGCAGGAACATCACCAGTATTTGCTGACTCACATGCAAAACACAGCAGCAAACGCTTCAAACTAATTATTATTGTGCGACCCTGATTATCAGCGCCAATGGCGCTGATTTTTTTATTCACTCGAGGTTGAAATAGATTGGCTTGTGCGGAATGAAGGTATTATTCTATAGCCATGAATATTGTAAAAATTAATCACTACGGTGAAGAGCTTTATAAAGCATTAACAGACGCTGCCACAGTCTCACCTCTGACTGAGCGCGAAGACGATATAACCATTGCGGATGCCTATGCGATCTCCACCCGTATTCTTGAACAGCGCCTGGCAGCTGGCGAAAAAATCATTGGTAAGAAAATTGGTGTGACCAGTAAGCCGGTGCAAGACATGTTGGGTGTGCACCAACCCGATTTTGGTTATCTCACCGACACCATGCATGTTGCTAATGGCTCCAGTGTCACTATTGCAGGCAATATGATTCAGCCCCGGGCCGAAGGTGAAATAGCCTTTCTTTTGAAAAGCCGGTTAAAAGGGCCAAACGTAACTGAGGCGGATGTATTGAATGCGACTGAATTTGTAGCGCCTTGTTTTGAGATAGTGGATTCGCGCATCCAGGACTGGAAAATCAAAATCCAGGATACCGTTGCTGATAACGCGTCTTGCGGAACATTTGTGCTCGGTGATGCCAGAGTAAAGCCAGAAGATGTGGATCTGGAAAATGTACAAATGGTAGTTAGTAAAAATGGTGAAGAGATTTCATCTGGTCAGGGCTCTGCAGCATTGGGCTCACCATTAACCGCCGTGGCATGGTTGGCAAACACACTCTCGGAATTTGATATTGCACTTGAGGCGGGCGAAATTGTTTTATCTGGCTCACTGGTACCGTTGGAAGATGTGGTACCCGGTGACACTATGTCACTGGTGTTGGAAGATGTTGGTACAGCTGAAATTTCTTTTTCCTGATTTTTAATACACTTGATAAATTCTTAAGGTTAATGAGACAGGTTGGTTGTTATGAGTAATGAAATTGTAATCGTCAGTGCCAAGCGAACGCCGCTAGGTGGTTTTCAGGGCGAGCTTGCCAGTATGCAGGCGGCCGAATTAGGTGCGGTAGCAATCGAAGCTGCCGTTCAAGCCGCTAGTGTTAGTACAGACGATATCGATTTGGTATATATGGGTAACGTCATCAGTGCTGGAATAGGGCAGGCGCCAGCGCGTCAAGCCTCACTAAAAGCAGGTTTGTCTATAGCAACGCCGTGTACCACCGTGAGCAAAGTATGTGGTTCGGGAATGAAAGCCGTGATGTTGGCTGCTGATGCGATTGAGCTGGCTCATGCTGATTGTGTTGTTGCAGGTGGTATGGAAAGTATGAGCAATGCACCCTATCTTTTAGACAAGGCACGTTCCGGTTATCGACTTGGGCATAACGCCGTCAAAGACTCGATGTTTGTTGATGGTCTTGAAGACGCTGAAAGCGGAACTTTGATGGGCGTCTTTGGTCAGCGTACTGCCGACAAGTATGCAATCAGCAGGGAGCAAATGGATGATTATGCGATCGCTTCGTTGCAGCGCGCTTTAGCAGCTACTGAAGATGGATCATTCGCCGCTGAAATTCAGCCGGTGACAGTTAGTACAAGAAAAGGTGAAAGTACCGTTGCCGAAGACGAGCAACCACGTAATGCAAGACCCGATAAAATTCCCACCCTGAAACCAGCATTTGCAAAAGACGGTACTGTGACGGCGGCTAATTCAAGTTCTATTTCTGACGGGGCAGCGGCATTAGTAGTGATGAGTGCTGAAGCTTGCGCTAAGAAAAAATTAAAACCACTGGCTGTCATTAAAGCTCATGCAACACATGCCCAGGCGCCCGATGAATTTACGCTCGCACCGATAGGCGCAATGAAAAAAGTTCTGCAACAAACGGGTTGGTCTGCTGCGGACGTGGATATATTTGAGATCAATGAAGCTTTTGCGGTAGTTACATTGCTGGCTATGAAAGAGCTCGATATCCCGCATGACAAAGTCAATGTACATGGTGGTGCCTGCGCCATCGGGCATCCTTTAGGTGCGTCCGGGGCGAGAATCATAGTGACTCTGATTAACGCCTTGCGAAAACACGGTAAGCGCAAAGGAGTGGCATCCTTGTGTATTGGTGGTGGCGAGGCAACCGCTATAGCGGTTGAAATTGTCTAGTCTTAAGCGATCGCTTAGATTGTTAGTTATATAAACAGGAATGAAGCGTAAATGTCAGAAACAGGTTCAGTAAAGCAGCTCGATACAGACAGTTTAACGGCGTGGATGAATGCAAACGTTGGCGACTTTGCTGGCCCGCTAACGGTGGAAAAATTTCCAGGTGGGCAGTCCAATCCGACCTACAAGGTTGAGACACCCAACACAAACTATGTGCTGCGACGTAAACCCGCGGGTAAATTGTTGCCGGGCGCGCATGCTGTCGAGCGCGAGTTCCGTATTATGTCTGCTCTGGAAAGTCAGGGCGTACCGGTGCCCCACTGTTTTGCTCTGTGTGAAGATGATTCTGTGCTAGGCACACCATTCTTTATTATGGAAAAGGTCGAGGGCCGGATATTTTGGGACCCGAAGTTACCTGAGGTGCCTCAAGAACAGCGTGCTGCTTACTATGAGTCTATGGGAGATGTAATCGCCTCTTTGCACAACGTGGATTATGTCAGTGCTGGTCTTGAAGATTATGGCAAGCCCGGTAATTACTTTGCCCGGCAAATTGGACGTTGGTCCAAACAATATAAGCAGGATGAAAAAGCTGGTCATATTTCTACAATGGACAAGCTGTGCGAATGGTTGCCAGATAATATTCCTGATGATGGAGACGGCACGACACTGGTTCATGGCGACTACCGTTGCGACAATCTTATTTTTCATCCGACAGAATCCAGAGTGATCGCCGTGCTGGATTGGGAGCTGTCAACTCTTGGGCATCCTCTCGCGGATTTCACCTATCATTTAATGGCCTACCGAACTCCGGAGGGTTTACCTTCAGGCATGGGGTCGGTCGATCCGGTAACTGTTGGATTGCCATCCGAAGCAGAATACATCGCGCAGTATTGCCGCAATACCAATAGAAAGAGTATTGAGAACATCGATTACTACATTGCATTTAATATGTGGCGTTTGGCTGCGATCATTCATGGTATTAAAGGTCGCATGATTAGAGGTAATGCATCAAGTGATGCCGCTTCCGGTATCGTTTCTCATCTGGAAACTCTGGCAGATTGCGCCTGGGAACAAGCCCAAAAAGCCGGTGCATCCTAGCCGCTAAAAAGAATAGTGATCCGCTTTTACTCGCACACCGTTCATCTGCAAATAAAAACAGCCATGGATGTTTTTTAATATTTTGTGTATCCTTTTTCAGTTCTCCGAAACAGCTCTCGAGCAAAACTAAAAATGAGTAAAATTTACGCAGTGACCATGCCGAAATGGGGCATAGAGATGGAAGAGGGCACTATTACTGATTGGTTGATTGAAGCTGGGGCGGACATCGAAAAAGGTGTCGACTTGATTGATATCGAGACCAGTAAAATCGTTAATACTCTTGAGGCACCTTACAGCGGTGTTTTAAAGCGCTGCATCGCCAGTGTCGATGACACGTTGAAGGTTGGTGCTTTACTTGGTGTCATTGCAGATGCCGCTGCGAGTGACGAAGAGGTGGATGAGTTCATTGCTAATTTCACGCCTATTGACGCCAGTTTCGATGGTGGTGATGAAGCAGAGAAAGCTACCGAAGAACCTATGTCAGACGTACCACTGGCAAACCGACCTGATACTTCACGCTCGGGTAAGACGCGCGTCAGCCCACCGGTAAGGCGTTTGGCAAAATCTCTCGGAGTTGATCTTGCTGCGCTGTCAGCAGGTGGTGGCAGAGTCACCAAGCAGATGGTTGAAGATGCGGCAGCAGGCAAGACTAACACACAGGCATCGAGCTCCAGTGCCGAGGTGTCTGAAGATGTAAAAGTGGTCCCCATGAGCCAACGACGCAAGACTATAGCCACGCGCTTGGTAGAAGCCAAGACCAACATTCCACACTATTACCTAACGGCTGATTACAATCTTGATACGTTGCTGAATCAACGCGAAAAACTGAATTTTGATGCGGGCGAAAAAATCTCAATTAACGACATGTTAGTACACGCTGTAGCAAAAGCGCTGCAAGCTGAGCCCGGCGTAAACGTCACATTGGTTGGTGATGATGTGCATCATCACTCGCATGTCAATATTTCTGTAGCCGTTGCGACGGATGATGGCTTGATAGCTCCGACACTCATGGGCGTGCAGGCTTTGGATATTCATCAAATAACAGCAGGTATAAAAGACCTGGCCAAGCGCGCTCTCGATAAAACACTAGTTGCCGCTGATCTCGAGAATGGTACCTTCACCATCAGTAATCTGGGCATGTATGGCTTAAGCAGTTTTCAGGCGATTATTAACCCTCCACAAGGCGCGATTCTTGCAGTTGGTGGGCTAGAACAACGAGCCATCGTTGAGAAAGGTGAAGTCAAGGTGGCCAACATGCTCACCGTGAATCTTTCATGTGATCATCGAATTATCGATGGCGCAGTTGGTGCTGCATTTTTGAAAGCATTGCGCGCAGAGATTGAAGGCGAATAGAGCCAATCCTCCGGCCTGCGTGATTTAAGCTTATAAGCCGCCTATAGTAATTCCGCCATCTACAACGATGCATTCACCGTTGGTATAACTACTTGCATCGGATACCAGATACAACACAGTTCCAGCCATTTCTTCGGGTTCAGCATGGCGCTGCATGGGAATGATGCTGGTCGCTTTTTTGTAGACTGCTTCATTTTCAAATAACGCCCCGGCAAATTTTGTCTTGGTCAACCCGGGTAATATGGCATTTACACGAATATTGAACGGCGCACATTCTTTGGCGAATGACTTGGTCATATTAATTACCGCTGCTTTGGTGATTGAATATATGCCTTGTAGACCACCTGGAACCAACCCGTTAATAGAGGCAGTATTAACGATAACGCCACCGCCTTGCTCCTTCATTAGTTTGCCGCCAGCTACTGACATGAAGAAGTACCCACGAATATTCACATCAACGGTTTTGTTGAATGCACCAAGATCGGTATCCAGTATGTGTCCGTAGTACGGATTCGCAGCTGCATTATTCACCAGAATATCCAGTTTTTTATGGCTGGCTTTGATGTGGCTGAAGATCTTGTCGATATCATCCATGTCTCCAATATGACAGGGGAATGCTTCGGCTTTACCTCCAGCGCTGGTGATCTTATCTACCACTGTCTGGCAGCCATCAATCTTTCGGCTGCTTACTATGACGTGTGCGCCTTGTTCGGCCAGCAGGCAGGCAATAGCTTCACCAATGCCGCGGCTTGCGCCGGTTACTAAAGCGACTTTATCAGTCAGGTCAAATAATGTTGTGCTCACGAGACTTCCTTACCGTAATGAAAGTCTAGTTTAGCAATACCAAAGTGATACGAGGAAACTAATTTCAGGTTGCTGATAACAGTTGATATCAGCTGGATAACTTATGTAGCTACATCCACAAGCACACTAATGACATCGGTTGATTGGCGTGCAGCTTCAAGGGTGGCTTCCAGTTCTGCACGACTAATCTGTTCAGTCACGGTTACAACCTGGCCCGACACACTAATTACTTGCGACGTGACAGTTAACAAACGACTAGTGGTGTCCAGCGCCGCGTTAGTTACATTAATAACCGTTTCGCCGCTTTTGACAAAGCCTTTGCCGGTCCATATCACCGCTTTACCGGTTAGCTTGCCAGCTTGATAGACCCCTTTAACGGGCAGGGTCGCTACCTTGCCAACAGTTTTCGCGGCGGTGCAGCCGCTCAAGATAATTGAGCAAAAAAGCGCTATGGCGATACATTGTGTATTTTTATTCATGAAAGTGTGGCTTGTTGGCGATCGTTAAGGTCGCTAACAGTAATGCCAAAAAGGCGTTGAATCTACTTCAGGTAATAATAATGTGCACTAGTAGGGTTCTTGGCCACACACCTTCTTTACGTGAACGTAAACGTAAGGTATGGTGTTCGCCTCGTTTATGAGTAAAAGCCAGTGTCTGCAACCTATTCAATCAGAGATTTAGCGCAAGAGTTTGGGGTAACAACCCGTTCACTACGCTTTTATGAAGAAAAAGGGCTATTGAGTCCTGAGCGGAATAAACAGACTCGCACTTACGATCACGCCGACCGAACACGACTGAAATTAATCTTAAGGGGCAAACGGCTTGGTTTTTCACTCGATGAAAGTGCCGAGATCATCAATATGTATGACCCCAAGGCAGGCAATAAAAACCAGATGCAGGTGTTGCTTGGCAAGGTACGAGAAAAATGCGAGCAGTTGCAGGAACAGCAAAAGGATCTTGAGTCGATGCTCAAGGATTTACGCACAGTAGAAGACCGATGCCTGGTATCAATGGCAGATAAAACAGAAGGAAAAGTATGACAATGAATTATCCAACCCTCGACTATGGGCTCAGTGAAGAGCTGGTGATGTTACGCGATATGACAACGCAGTTTTCTGCAGCAGAAATCGCGCCGCGTGCTGAAAAAATTGATGCAGAGAATGAGTTCCCGGCTGATCTGTGGGAGAAGTTCGGTTCGCTGGGTTTGCTTGGTATAACCGTCGCAGAAGAATATGGCGGTAGCAACATGGGTTATCTGGCGCATTCCATTGCCATGGAAGAAATTAGTCGGGCATCGGCATCAGTAGGTTTGTCATATGGCGCTCATTCAAATTTGTGTGTAAATCAAATTCACAAGAATGGTAATGAACAGCAAAAGAAAAAGTACTTACCTAAATTGTGCTCAGGTGAGCATGTCGGTGCTTTGGCAATGTCAGAACCCAATGCTGGTTCAGATGTGGTCAGCATGAAACTTCATGCGCGTAAAAATGATGATCACTATGTGCTCAACGGTAACAAAATGTGGATTACTAACGGGCCAGATGCAGACACCTATGTCGTGTATGCAAAGACGGAACCAGACGCGGGTTCCAAAGGAATTACTGCCTTTATCATAGAGCGTGGTTTTGAGGGCTTTAGTCAGGCACAAAAACTGGATAAATTGGGTATGCGCGGATCCAACACCTGCGAGTTGGTATTTCAGGATTGTATTGTGCCGGAAGAAAATATTCTAGGTACCGAAGGCGGAGGGGTGCGGGTCCTCATGTCTGGTTTGGATTATGAGCGTACCGTTTTATCGGGTGGCCCGGTCGGTATCATGCAAGCCTGTCTGGATGTGGTGGTGCCATATGTGCACGAACGCAAACAATTCGACACACCAATCGGTGAGTTTCAATTAATGCAGGGCAAGCTGGCTGATATGTACACCATACTGAGTGCCAGTCGTTCGTATTTGTATGCCGTAGCAGGAGCGTGCGATCGTGGTCAGGAAAGCCGTAAAGATGCGGCTGCGGTTATTTTGTATACCGCTGAGCAGGCGACGCAAATGGCGTTGCAAGCAATACAAGCGCTGGGTGGCAATGGTTATATCAACGACTATCCAACCGGCCGTTTGTTGCGCGATGCCAAGCTGTATGAAATTGGTGCCGGCACATCAGAAATACGTCGAATGTT
>CALISW010000186.1 GCA_938041655.1 uncultured Thiotrichales bacterium
CAAGCCAACCATTCGAGCCGCCGTCGCCCAGTTTCATGTGGGAGCGGATATCGATAAAAATCTCGAGACTTGTTTGCGCATGCTCGATCAGGCGGCTGAGTGTAAGCCAGATCTTATTGTGCTCCCCGAATTTTGTAATCACTTGTCCTGGTACGATGATCAGGAGCAATGCGTTAGTGTCTCAATTAAAAAAGACAGTGCCTTTCTGGCAGCTATTGCCAGCAAGGCTAAAGAGATTGGCGCTTATGTGGTGTGCAATGTGACTTTGATACAAGAGAATGGCAGTGTCACCGGCACCAGTCTTTTATATGCGCCGAATGGAGAATGTCTTGGTGATAACACCAAACAGATTTACATCGGTCACGAAAATGATTTTCTAACGCGAGCAGATAGACCAGCAACAATATTTGATACGGCTGTAGGCAGACTTGGTATGTTTGCCTGTATGGATGGCGTGATTTGTGAAACGCCACGTGCGTTGGCACTGGCTGGTGCACAAATTATCTGCAATAGCATAAATTCATTTGCTACTGATGAAGGTGATTTGCATATCCCGGTCAGAGCGGCAGAGAATAAAGTGTTTGTGGTGGCGGCCAATAAAGTCGGACCACTTGTACCTGAATTAATGGTGCCGGCATTGAGTGAAGCGACCGGTATACCTGAAAAGTTTCTTTCAGGCGCTGGAGAAAGTCAGATCGTAGCGCCGGATGGTACTGTGTTGGCGATTGCATCGATGGATCAGGAAGAGGTGGTGTATGCCGATATCAAACTGGCAGATGCTGATCGGAAAACTAGACCAGATGGAACCGACATCATGCAATCGCGTCGTCCGGAATTGTATCAAGCAATCGTTGAAAACCCGCTGAATCAACAGCAGGAATTTTCCACCGAGTGTAAGACTTTAACTGTCGCCACACTGGCTCCTGCAGTGAGTCGTGACGTCAACGAACTTTCAGAGTTAGTTCAAGCACTCGATCCAGCAGTGCAATTCATCGTGGTGCCACCATTACTTGATCAACAGCAAGCGCAAAATGACCAGACTCAATCGATCAAGGATTCAGCGGCACACATTAATGCATTGAGTAATTCTTTAAGAGATGATCAATATCTGGCTACGTCACTGGCACTACCAGCAAGAGATGGTTACCGGCATGCAGCGGTCTTGATCAGTAATGATGGTGTAGTATTTTCTCAGGGTCAGGTACATGCAAGCCAACGTTTTGCATGGTCAACTCTGGATGATGGTTTTAGTACTGTCGAATTAGCTGGTATACGTATCGGTCTGGTGACCACAGATGATAGTTATTATCCGGAGACCTTTCGCTTGCTGGCGATGCAGGGTGTTCAGCTGGCTATGGTGTCGATGGCGCCTCTAGAAGGCTGGGAGTTTTCCACTGGTCTGATAGAGCGTGCTGCAGAAAACCGTATTGCTATTGCAGCGGCTTGTGAACCTTCAGAACTAGGCAACAGTATCATTACCCATCTGGAAAATGACTTTACTATTTTAACCCAATGGGATGAACGCGAATTTGACGGAAGACTGAGCAGGCCACCAGTATCCGTTGCCGATAGCAAACTCTTGGTCGCCACCATTAATCCGGCCAATGCCGCTCACAAAATTGTCTCTAGAAATACCGACTTGCTTGGCAGTCGCCCCTGGGATTTATGCCAGATCATTGCTGCACCCAATAACACTAATCACGCGTGAGGAAATTATGAGTGAAGAATCATTATCCAAGGCACTGGTAGACCAGACACTTGCCAGAATTATGGAGAAGTACGAACTGCATGAAGAGTTATCTGATGACGGGCCATACATGACCTTGACCAATCAGATTCCGAATATGGAAGGAACGATAGGCAATGTCAGAAAGTATGTTGGTGAGCCGTTATTTCAAGTCGTCACTTGCTCTATCGTGGTACCGCAAATTGGTCTGGATTCACACATGCTGTATGTCTTTATGCCATCTGATACTGCCATCCCGCACTTCACAGTAGATTCTGTTCATACCGGTGAAATCTATGCCATGCATCTAGATCTTACGCCACGCGTGGACATAGGTTCGCGCCTGACCTATATGGATGAGGTCTTTACGCCACTCACTGAACAATACAAAGAAGCTTATGCGCTTGAAGGTTTAACGCCAGCCGAAATCGACCCTCGGCAATACGCCATCATGTCACCCTGGATGATAGTAACCCGGGCCGATGAGGAGAGCTTCATAAAATTAACCGAGACGGTTAACCATTATCTTGATCATTGGTTTACGTTGGTTGATAAAGGAATATCTGCAGAAGCGACTGACGGAATTGATACTGACTATTTGGTTGCACGAGATAAACGCAGCAAAGCGATAATTTTCAATCCAGCGGTAGATAAAGTCTGGGATCAGATTAGTGGTTTGATTGGACCTGAAGTCGGTAAGGAATTGCGTAATTTGTTACGAGCGACCAGCGCTTGAATAATTACTCAAAGCCGGAGAATTTATGATGAGTACTGTTGGTGCCGCATTAATAGAAGATATGACTGAAGCTGAGCAGCTGCGTGCAGCTGTGGTTGAGTCGGTGTTAGATGAAGTGCGGGAACACGCCACAACTATGGATAAGTCGGGTCAGTTCCATATGCCTCATGTGCAGACTTTCAGTAAATCCGGTTTGCTTGGTTTGATCATTCCTGAAACCTACGGCGGCATGGGTGGTGGTTTACGTGATTTGGCAGCAGCCTGTTTTGCTATTGGTAGCGCTTGTCCTTCAACCGCACTCGCGTTCTTTTTTCATTGTAGTGCGGCTTCACGAGGATTGTTAGCGATGGAAGCAATCGACGCCGGTTTGTTTAATGATGATGAGCTGCCGGCGGTCAAAAGCTTTGCTGAAAAAATCCTCTATGGCATGGGCAGAGATGGTTTGTGGTTTGCCAACTTTGCCAGTGAGTCGGTCAAGCAGGAAAAAGCAGCGATCACGATTTCTACCAAAGCCACCAAAGTTGATGGTGGTTATCATTTAAATGGCATCAAAGCATTTGGTACCGGCACTGGTGTTGCCGATAAATATCTGGTGACTGCATCGCTGGATGGTTACGACAATGCGGCTGGTTTATGTACTTTCTTTGTTGATCGTACCGCCGCAGGCGTAGAGTCCAATCCACCTTGGGATTCACTGGGTATGCGTGGCAGTAGTTCCAATGGCGTTCGCCTCATAGATTATTTTGTCTCCGACGAAGATGCCATGGCGGTGCCCGGTGCCTTCACTCGTTGTATGCAAATGAGTCGAGGTAGTTTTGTTGGCAACCAACTGGCAGCGACTTGTGGTTATATGGGTGCTGCCTATACCACCTACACGGCTGCACTTAAGTCACTTACCGAAAAAACATTCAAAGACACTGGCAAACCTATTGGCACCGCTACCCATCAGCAAGAGCTGGTTGGAAAAATGATGGTCGATATGGAAACCTGTTTTGTCTGGATGCGTCGACAAATACAACTGGAAACCAGCGAGCCACCGATACTTGAAAAAGACGAAGTCGTTAAGCGCTGGCGCCTGTGCAAAGGCGTGGTCAATGAGGCGGGATTCAATATTGGTGTCAATGCACTCAAAGCCAGCGGTACTTCTGGCACTTTATCAAACCCCGGGCGACACTTACGTGATCTGGCAATGGGTCTGGTGCAAGGCTTTACATCCGAGAAGGGTCGAGCGATGGCGGCAGCCGCCGAAATCGAAGGGCAGGAGCAAGCATCATTTACTTCCGGCGCATCAAAAAAGTAAAGCCTCCAGCACTCACTAATACTCCAGCAACTTTAATCACCCGATACCAAAACTCGTCAGAGCTAAGCAATACTTATGAAAGCCAAACCAAATTTGATGACCGCCTTTCTGGTAATCCTGATGGATATGATCGGCTTCGGCATCATGGTTCCAATTCTCGCATTCTATTCCTTAAAGCTGGGTGCAGATGCTGATGTCGCCACTTTCTGTATGGCCTTGTATGCCGCCGGGATGTTAATCAGCACACCGATACTGGGAAGAATCAGTGATTATTACGGGCGCAGGCCGGTAATGATGTTAAGTATGATTGGGGCAGTGATTGGTTATATTCTGCTGGGCTTTGCTACTACTATCTGGATGGTTGCGGTGTCACGTTTTCTAAGTGGTTTAATGGCAGGTAATATCGCCGCCGCCCAGGCTTATATTACCGACATCACCTCGGAAGAAGATCGCGCCAAAGGCATGGGTTTGATAGGTGCTGCTTTTGGATTAGGTTTTATCATCGGTCCCGCGATTGGAAGCTATCTCGCCGGTGATGATTTTGAAAAAATAAATTTGTGGTTGCCCGCGATGGTCTCAGCCGGCATGTCATTTTGCGCCTTATTAGCGATCATATTCTTTTTGCCAGAAAGTTTATCAGAAGAGCAAAAGCAGGAACGTCGTCAACAGCCGGCAGTTAGTACACTGCAGGCCTTAAAAACCGTTTCTGTAAAAGAGATGATTTTACTGTTACTGGTAGCTTGTCTGATCTATAACGTAGCTGCCGGTCTGGTTGAGAGTATTTTCCCGATCTGGGCGGACGTTACCAATATTGCGCAAGGGCCGAAAGATCTGGTGCCGTTATTGCTGGTGGCTGGCCTTACGCTGGCGGTTATTCAGGGAGGTTTAATCGGGCCATTGACAAAACGCTTTGGTGAAAAGCGCTTGCTGTTTTTCGGATGTGGTGGTTTTGCCCTGTCGATGTTGATGTTGACACTCGCCGGGCGCGCAGAAAGTTATTACGGAGTGATGTTAGCACTAGCGGGTCAGTCAGGTGCAGCTGCATTCATTATGACACCACTGCAATCATTAATTTCCAAACGTGCCAGCCGTACTGAACGAGGCATGGTAATGGGCTTGTATAGTTCGGCCGGTACTCTGGGTCGAATGTTTGGTACGTTGGCAACGGGCGTACTGTTTGTAAACATCGATACGCATAGTCCTTACTATAGTGGTGTGCTTTGCATGCTGATCTTGATTATCATTGGCTTTAGTATTCGTGCCAAGGCTTCCGATGTTGCCACGGCAAAGGTTTAGAAAGAATCGTTGTTATGAAAAATAATTACCAAATCGCAACACGGGCACGTATCGGTGTGATTATTCCATCGACCAATACCGGCGTCGAATACGATTTACGACCCTTTAATCTGGAAGGTGTGAGTTGGCATGCTTCGCGTTTCTGGATTGAGCTGGCGAATTGGGCAGAAGAATCCGATAGTAGCGGTGATGATGAAAATGTGGTGTTCGAACGTTTTCTCGATACCATGCGCGCCGAGATACCCAACTCCATACGTGATGTCATGTCGGCCAACATTACACACTTGATGCTGGGCATGTCGGCCGAAACCTTCTGGGGTGGAGAGCGGGGTAGTCGAGAATTTGAACAACAGATCAAAGACCAGATCGGTGATCTGGGTTTAACTACTGGCGCAGTAGCCAGTCATGAAGCCTTGCAGGCTTTTAGAGCCAAGACCATTGCAGTGATTACCCCGTATCCAAAAGTAGGCGATGATAATGTTGAACTGTTTTTTTCAGAGCAAGGCTATCAGGTACATAAAGTGGTCGGTTTGAATTGTACTTCCGCAACTGCCATTGCAGAGATAACTACTAATGAAGTTATGCATGCGGTGCAGCAGGCTGATGCAGATCATGTCGATGCGATCGTACAATGTGGTACCAATTTATCGACCCTGGACATCTTTCCCGAGCTGGAACAAAAAATGGGCAAGCCCTTAATCCCCATAAATATTGCCAACACCTGGCATGCTTTACGCGCCAGCGGTATCAAGCAAACGATCAGTGGTTACGGACGTTTACTCGAAGAGTTTTAGCGCAGGGAACCGCAGCAACTATTAACTGTCTTATTATTAGCAAGAGGATTATTTATGAGATCACACTTTAGTTTACAGCCGTTAACAATTACTTTGTTGTTAATACTATTTACCCTTACTGCGCCATTAACAGCAGAGGAAGCCGTTGTTGCTGATGCTGTTGTGCCAGCAGCCAGTATGGGTGTAGTTGAGCTCACGGTAACCAACGTAAAGTCTGATGTTGGTAATCTATATATCACTGTCTACGATTCAAAAAAGGCGTGGTTAAAAGAGCCGGTACTAAGCACTGAAGTTTTGGTTGCCGGTAATCGAGTAGATGACACGGTTAGTACCAAGCTTGATTTGCCAGCAGGTGAATATGCGATTTCAGTGCATCATGACGCCAATGACAATCAGAAAATGGAAACGACCTTTATCGGTTTACCGAAAGAGCCGGTAGGTCTGTCGAATAATCAGGTGCCACGATTTGGTCCACCGAAATTCAAAAAGTCAAAATTTGAATTAACTGATTTACATCAGGAATCAATCAAGCTGCAGGATTAATCAGTTCCCACCAAGCGAGTCTTGTGGCGAGACGCCGATGATTCTGGCGCCCGCAAAAAATTCTATTGACTGGCTGAGGCCTTCTTCACCAAGACCGGAGAGGCCCCAGGCAGAGCGAGGTGTACCTTCACCAATGCTCATCAGACTGTAGCCATTAATCTTGACCCCGCCGGTTCGTATCTTGCGTGAAAATTCGAAGGCGAATGCTTCGTCCTGACTATAGACAACCGCACCCAGACCATAAGGTGTGCCGTTTGCCAATGCCAAAGCATCTTCAGTTCTACGAAAACTATGGACTACAGCGACGGGCCCAAAAATTTCTTCTGTAGTTTGATCGGGACTCAGACCCTGAATCAGAGTCGGAGGAATAAAATAGCCGTCAAGATCAGGCATGTTGGTCGTTTGTAGAACTGAACCACCCGCATGTTTTAGTTTATTAATTTCATCGTGAATGTGTTGGTAATGTGCGGTGTGCACTAGCGGACCCATCTGGCTATCTGAATCCATCGAGCTACCCAGTTTGATGGTTTTAAGTAACGCAATGACTTTACTGAGTAATTCATCTTTAACTTCTTCAGCCACCAGCAAACGACCCAGCGCACGACACCACTGCGCATTCAGATTGGTCATGCCATAGACTATGCCGGTAGCGGCAAGGTCGAGGTTGGCATCTTTAAACACTACTACCGGATTGTTACCACCCAGCTCGAGTTGTAGTGGGCGAATAAAATCAGCACTGGCACGAGCAATGGCTTGACCACCACCCAATCCGCCTGTAAACGATACGCTTGCGATACGCGCATCATCAGTCAACGCAGAACCAACACGATAGTCACCCAGCAACAGTTGGAAGGTACCTGGCGGCAGTCCAACACTACTAATCGCTTTGGCGAGTAAGAAGGCGGAATGCGGTGCCCACTCTGAAGGTTTGAGGATGCAGCAGGAACCCGCCGCCAGGGCACTGGCAATTTTATGCGCGGCCAGAATTGCCGGACTATTCCATGGCGTAACCAGTAATGCCGGCCCCCAGGAACGCCGTAAATATTCAACCTCGCCACAAGGGCCTGCACAGAGGGTATCGAATTCACCAGTACGCAAGTAGTCAGCCGCCATGCTAAAGGTAAAGCCGGCAAATTGTGCCAGCTTGGAGGTGGTATTAATGACTATGCCGGTAGTAATCGAATCAGCCTCACTGGAGGCGGTAATAAATGTTTCATTATTTAAAGCCTGTGCTATTTGATCCAGTTTCTCGGCGCGCTTCAACACCGGTGTAGTTTCCCATTCGGTAGATTCGAATTGTTTTTGGGTTGCGCACAATGCTGCTTCAATTTGTGCTGTAGAAGATTGACGTTGCTGTTCCAGTTGCTCGCCAGTATTGGCATCACAAATGAATGTCTCCAGTACCTCATCGGTCGGCATGAAGCTGTCTGCGATGTAATTTTCAACCAGTGGTAATTGTTTAGGCATAGGTAATATCTTGCTTGATGAAATGAAGGGGCTGGCACAGCAAAGGGAAATTGACTAAGGCTTTAGCTAAAAATACACTAGCTTCTTTCTCTTTGCCAAACTCCAGGCAGGTATTCTGATGATTCAGGCTTTTTATGTATTGATGATTGTGTGTCATCTGGCAATTCTCATTTACAGTTTTACTCATATAACAAGTAGCAGCTGGCGCATCTGGTTATTACGGCTTCTGTCTGCCGGAGTATTGCTGGATAACGCCACTTTGTTATTGTCACCACAATTACTCGGCACTGATTTATATACCTTCCTGAATCGTATCCGTTTTGCCGCTCACGGTCTGGTGCTGCCTTTCCTGACCTTGTTTGGTTTATCAATTTTAAAAGAAAGCGGCATAAAACTCGCCAGCAACAAAATTTTCATGGCCCTGTGCGCCATCGTCACACTCGGTTCGCTTTACTTCGGTATTACCCATGATGTATTCAATCTTCAGTTAGGTGAGAAGGTTGGCATGGGTTATACCCGTCTGGCCGACGTTGGTGGTTCACTGCCACCAATAGGAACTATCGTGACGAACTTATTGGTCATGATCATGGGCATCGTGTTGTGGCGCAAAGCGGGCTGGAAATGGTTGTTTTTCGGCAGTCTGTTTATTTTTGTTCTCAACGCCGCTACCGGCGCTAAAGAATTCGGTTTCATGGTAGGCAACGCCGCTGAAGTTGTGTTTGTATTGTCTCTGTACATGACTGAACGCTGGCTGACTAAGCGACGCGCCTAAGCTCGCGGGCTACGTTCTTCGCCACGCAAGATGCCATAGAGTCGATTGGCCAACTCCTCACCAACCAATCGCTCGGCGATTGCGTTAGCCGGATCGAGGTTCACGATGTTATTGCGAATTAAGGTGTCATCGTGCAGCAGTTGCTGCTGGTAGTCAGTATCATTCAACGGTTCAGCCTTGCTCATTAACTCCAGCCAGTAATCTACATAATGCTGTACTTTTGGAGCTACCTTTTCTTCAAAAAATGGCATTGGTACAATGCCAACCATCGCTACCGGAGATAAACTCGAACGAATAAAAGGCATCACTGCCGAGAATGGTTTGATACCCGCATCGAACATGTCTTGTTGTAATTCCAGCCAGGTATCATTTAAAGGTGCCAGGTATTTGAGTAGGTAATCCGGTTCGCGCAGCACATCAACCCGCGGCATCAGATCTATGTAGAAAAAGACATCGGGCAATGTGCCCAGCGCAAAACCCAGGTGCGGGGTGTCTACACTTTGATCGAGGTAGGTAGTTAGATGAATGTTGGTGAAGGTTTTTTTAGGACTGCCTACATTGGAATGTATAACCCAGTCGACAGGGTTATCTACTCCGTAAAAATTACGCATCTGACCAATGTGGTCACCATTGACGTCATTGAAATTCCGTAAATCACTGTTCTTATCATCTTCTGCAGCCGATAACTGTGCCGAGATTTTGTCCCAGATACCGTTTCGGGTGGCAATCAATTTATCGAACACTTCGGTGGTGTCCTGCATTTGGTCTTCTTTGAAATGCTGTATGAATTCTTCGGAGAGGTTTTTTTCTTTTTCTTGATCAGACATCGTTATTCCTTGGAGTTTTTGGTGGTGCTTTCGTAGCGGTGTATGAGTTCGAGGTTGTCATGGATGACCGGGGTTAAGCCAACCTCTGCGGTATTTTTTTCTGCGGTGCATTTTTCAACAAAGGTGCGAATAATATCTCTGAGCAAATGGCGAATAGATTGGCCGGATGCGGTTTCATCAAAATCAATAAAGGGTCGCCCGGTACTCTGGTCTTTGGGGTACACCAGAGAAAAGTGATTGGCGTCTTTGAGTAGTACTAAATACGCCGGTACACAGCCATCATCAACGGCTTGATGATAGGTTCTCTCCAATGGTTTTGTTGCATTGTTGTTGTCGTTATTCTCGCTAT
>CALISW010000187.1 GCA_938041655.1 uncultured Thiotrichales bacterium
CATTTAAATAAGCAATTGTTTCAGCAGCGTCTCGAAGTTGCTATCGATGGCGGTTACTTTGGGCTTGATTTGGAAAAGTTAAAGGTTCAGTTGGAGCAGGAGCCTTGGGTTTATCGCGTCGATCTAACTCGAGCATGGCCAGATACATTAGTGATACGGGTTGAAGAACAACAAGCCATCGCTTTTTGGGGAGAAAGTAATTACCTGAATCAATACGGTGAACAGTTTCCGATCAGTGGTGAGCGCGTTAATCGAAGTATGCCTTATCTGGGTGGCGAGGATGGTCGTGAGAAAGCACTGATCGAGGCATTTAATAAATACAACCAGTTGTTTGAAGCGGCTGGTTTGTCATTGAAGCAGTTGTCGGAAGACGCTCGACACGATCAGCGCTTGTTGTTGTCTGACGGAACTCTGGTTGCGTTAGGGAGAGAGCAGCAACTCGAGCGGGTCAAGCGATTCGCTGGTGTCTACAACGCTATGTTGGCAGAAGTTGCCGACAGTATCGCTGCGCTGGATTTGCGTTACAGCCATGGCTTTAGTGTGTCGTGGAAAGAAAACTCACTTTCCCGGTTAGATAAAAATAATAAGAATCTGGAGAGGCAGAGCTGATGGCAAAGCGTAAGGACGATGAAATGATTGTTGGCCTCGATATTGGCACCTCGAAAGTGGTGGCGATTGTAGGCGAGATCAATGCCGAGAATGAAATAGAAGTGATCGGTATTGGAACTCATCGCTCGACCGGCTTAAAGAAAGGTGTGGTCATCGAGATAGATAATACGGTTGAGTCTATTAAGCGGGCGGTGCAAGAGGCTGAACTGATGGCAGATTGTCAGGTCTTCAGCGTCTATGCCGGCATTGCAGGAAATCATATCAAGAGTTTTAACTCACACGGTATGGCCGCAATACGAGACAAAACTGAAGTCACTGATGCTGATGTAAAGGATGCCTTGCAAGCAGCCGAGGCGATGCAAATCCCCGAGCATCAAAAGAAATTACATGTCTTGCCACAGGAATTCATTATTGATCAGCAGGAAGGTATTCGTAAACCGGTTGGTATGGCAGGCGTGAGGCTGGAAACCAAAGTGCATCTGGTGACTGCGGCAGAAAGTGCTATGAGTAATATTGAAAAGTGTATTCGTCAAAGTGGTCTGGAGATGGATGGAATTATTCTGGAGCAATTGGCGTCATCTTACGCTGTGCTCACTGAGGACGAAAAAGAACTGGGTGTATGTATGGTCGATATTGGTGGTGGTACCGCTGACATCGCCGTATATACCGACGGTGCAATTCAACATACGGCAGTCATACCAATAGCAGGCGATCAAGTGACGAATGATATCGCCAAGTTGATGCATACACCGACCAAACACGCCGAAGAGATAAAAATAAAATACGGCTGCGCCAAGCTGGCAATGACCAGCGATGAAGAATCGCTGGAAGTGGTCAAGCTTGATGAATCGGGTACGCAGAGTATGTCCAGGCAAAGTTTGGTAGCAATTATTGAGCCTCGTTATGAGGAGATATTTGAGTTCGTCAGAGATGAACTCGAAGCAAAAAAATATATCGACACTCTCGGCGCCGGGGTGGTTTTGACCGGCGGATCGTCCAAGCTTGAGGGCGTGGTTGAATTGGCAGAAGAAGTATTTGCGTTACCTGCGAGAGTCGGCCGTCCGCGAGGTGTAAAAGGTTTAGCAGAGGTTGTGAGTAATCCCATGCATTCAACTGGTGTGGGTTTATTGAAGTTCGGGCATGAAGAAAAACAGTCCGGTCATAGTGGTGAAAGTGGTAGTCGTACAAGTGGCGGCTTTATGAGTCGCTGTAAAGATTTTTTGAAGAAATTTTAGTTATACACCTTTCAAGGAGGTAAGTAGTAATGACGTTTGAATTGATGGATACATATGAACAGGGAGCTGTATTAAAAGTAATTGGCGTAGGTGGTGGTGGCGGTAACGCTGTCGGCCACATGGTCAATGCTGATGTTGACGGCGTAGAATTCATCTGTGCGAATACTGACGCGCAGGCATTGAAATCTATTGCAGCGAAATCAATAATTCAGCTGGGTACTAATATGACCAAAGGATTGGGTGCTGGTGCCAATCCGGATGTGGGTCGCCAGGCAGCAATGGAAGACCATGATCGACTTGAAGAGGTGATCAAAGGTGCTGACATGTTGTTTATCACGGCTGGTATGGGCGGTGGTACAGGCACCGGTGCTGCACCGGTGATTGCAAACATTGCTCGCGAGCTGGGTGTCTTAACGGTAGCGGTTGTGACGCGACCCTTCAGCTTTGAAGGTAAGAAGCGTATGCAGATTGCGGAAAAGGGAATTGATGAGCTGGCACGTTGTGTTGATTCATTGATCACTATTCCCAATGAAAAGCTATTGACTGAGTTGGGTTCGGGTGTTGGATTGTTGGATGCGTTCAAAGCAGCGAATGATGTTTTACTTGGTGCGGTACAGGGTATTGCTGATTTGATTACCCGTCCAGGTTTGATCAACGTTGACTTTGCTGATGTTCGCACCGTTATGTCTGAGATGGGAATGGCGATGATGGGCAGTGGTTCGGCGACTGGTCCTGATCGAGCACGTGAAGCTGCCGAAGCTGCTGTGTTTAGTCCGCTGTTGGAGGACGTAAATATTTCTGGCGCCAAAGGTATTCTCGTTAATGTTACAGCGGGTGACGATATGGGCTTGTCAGAATATGGTGATGTTGGTGACACCATCAGCAACTATGCAGATGATGATGCAACAGTTGTCGTTGGTACTGTGATTGATCCGACGCTGGGTAATGAGTTGCGAGTGACTCTGGTGGCGACAGGACTGCAAGCGCAGGTACCAGCAGCAATAGCTTCTACTGAGGACGAGCAGATAGTAAATCTGGATCAGTTCAAAAATGACGTCAATACACAACGACAACGTCCGGTACGTAAACTGGGTGAGATTGTTGATGAATCGGTAGCACCTGAAGCGGTCGAGCCAGTAGCAGAAACGCAACAAACACAGAAAATGGTTGCGACGGCGAATGGCATCAGCCAGGAAGATCTGATCGAGATTCCTGCTTTTTTGCGTAAACAAGCGGATTAATGAACTGAAACAGGAATAGACGGTCGTATTTATAGAGTTGTTGTATAGATGTAACGTTTGTCGGTTATTTACAACAAACTGGCTATTGAGTTTGGTTTGTTGGATATAAGCCGTTACTATGCTCTCGTAGGAGCATGGTTGCACAGGATTTGCGTTACGTCATTAGCGAATATAGTAACAACTGAAAATACAGGCAAGATCCGATGATTAGACAACGAACACTCAAAAACAGTATCAACGCCACTGGCGTAGGCCTGCACAACGGCGAAAAAGTCTATATGACTTTGGCACCAGCACCAGTTGATACCGGTATTGTTTTCAGAAGAACCGACCTTGACGGTTTGCCTGAAATAGAAGCGTTAACCAAGCATGTGGGAACCACCACTTTTTCCACATCGTTGGTAAAAAACGACATTCGTGTTAATACCATTGAGCATTTGATGTCAGCCATTGCGGGTCTGGGTATAGATAATCTCTATATAGATCTGAGTGCTGCTGAAGTTCCAATTATGGATGGTAGCGCCGGCCCTTTTGTATTCCTTATTCAGTCTGCGGGAATTCAGGAACAAGCCAAAGCCAAACGCTTTATTAAGATCACCAAGCCGTTGGTCGTTAAAGAAGATGACAAGTGGGCGCGCCTGGATCCATTTACCGGTTTTAAAGTCGGTATGGAAATTGAATTTGAACATCCCGCAATCAGTTCCGAACACACCGCTGCCGAACTGGATTTCTCGAGCACCTCTTTTGTCAAAGAGGTCAGTCGCGCACGTACATTTGGATTTATGCGTGATCTGGAAATGCTGAGAAATAATAATCTGGCCTTAGGGGCTAGTCTTGATAACGCCATCGGTCTGGATGATTATCGTATCGTGAATGATGATGGACTCAGATACGAAGATGAGTTTGTGAAACACAAAATGCTGGATGCCATTGGTGACTTGTTCTTGCTTGGACATAGCCTGCTTGGTGCATTCTCGGGCTTCAAGTCAGGCCATTCACTGAATAATATGTTGCTCAAAGAGCTTTTAGCCACACCATCTGCCTGGGAAGAGGTTTCGTATCAGGATGAAGAGGCGCAAGCGCCTATTGTTTACACGGATGCGGTTAAGGCCTGAACTCACTAAACCAGGTTAATCTTTATCGGCCAATGCGGCCAATCTCAATAATGCAGCTTCCAATTCGGGCTCGTTGCTCATAGCAGCAGACTGTAGTAATGCTTTTTTGGCTGTCTGGCTGACTTTAAGCTTTGTTTTTTCTGTTTTGTTAGTCAGATATTCCGGGTTTTTCCCAACCAGTATCTTGATTTTTTGAACACTCAGTTGCGGGTCTGAGTCTATAGATTTAAGAATTTGTTGTTGTTGATAACGCAGTTTGCTTGCCAAAATACTGCTGAAGGTGAATATTTTCAGATATCCCGTTTCTAAATGGCAATGAACCTTGCCTCGATATTCGGCAGGTAGGTGAAAATGCATCTTCTCCTGTAAAGACTGTTGTTTTTTAAGCTTTTTTTGTAATTCGGGTTCCAATAAGGACCATATAGGTTTCATGCTTTTTCCAGAAGATTCTGCGTAAATAGCGAATTGTGGCTTCACAAACTTCAAAATCTGTGAATTTTGGGATAGTATTCACAAACTTTCGCCATAAAGAAAGCTAGTTGAGTCACTACAAGAAAGATAATGAACAATAGATATAACGCGCAAAACAATAAATTCGAACTACTCGGGACACAATCAGTAAAAGAAATAAGCCTCATTTTAGCGGCTTTTACTTTACTTACTCTTGGTGCAGTCTATGTAGGCTATTTGATAGGTCATAAACCTGGTCCTACTGTAGATCAGCAAGTTCAAACTATTCTGGATAGCCAGTTCCAGTCATTGGAGCAGACGCGTCAACATGTTGATGCCAATATGGTAGCGCTTACTCAAAGAGTTGGTTTGTTGCAAGCACATGTAAATCGCTTGAATGCTTTGGGAGACAAGTTGGTTTCAATGTCCAGTATTCAGCCTGCCGAATTTAACTTTATGGATTTACCAGCGATTGGTGGACCTATAGAAGAATCTCAAGAGCGCGGTTATGGCAGTGATGACATCAACAAGGTGCTTGAGTTGCTCGAATTACAGCTACTCGAAAGCGAACAGAAGTTATCAGCGCTAGACACCATCATGATGGATAACAAGCTACAAAATGCCATCAAGCCACAAGGTAGTCCTATAATTGATGGCTGGATGTCATCTTCCTACGGGTATCGCAATGACCCTTTTAGTGGCAACCGACAATTTCACCGTGGTGTGGATTTCGCCGGTGCTCACGATAGTCCGATTTTTGCTGTAGCTGGTGGTATCGTCGTCTCAGCTAAAGAGAATGCAGGCTATGGCAATGCTGTAGAAATCGAGCATGGCAATGGATACAAGACCCTTTACGGGCATGCTTCAAAACTGCTGGTGGAAACCGGTGATGTGGTCAAAAAAGGACAGCAAATTGCAGAAATGGGCAGTACTGGTCGTTCAACTGGACCGCATGTTCATTTTGAAGTGATTCGCGATGGCAAGCACATAAATCCATCGATTATGATTCGCTAGTTCGATTCTATTTTGAACCCTTTCTTGGGTCACAAATTTAGATCTTCAGACCTACAGAACAGGTCATAAATCCCCACTACACAGACCCATTAGGCTAGAATACTCAGTCTAATTAGAGTCTATGGTAAGGACACAATGCTCGGCAAAATCACCAAAAAAGTCTTTGGCAGTCGAAATGACCGGCTGATCAGGAATTATCAAAAAATCGTTGTCCAGATAAATGCACTCGAGCCAGAGATGCAGAAGCTCAATGATGCTCAGCTCAAGGCAAAAACCGACGAGTTAAAGCAGCGTAGCAATGATGGCGAGGACATTGACGACTTATTACCTGAGTGTTTTGCTGTAGTGCGTGAAGCCAGCCAACGCGTACTGGGAATGCGACCCTACGACGTACAGTTGATTGGCGCGATGGTTCTCAATGACGGCAATATTGCCGAGATGAGAACCGGTGAAGGTAAAACATTGATGGCGACCCTCGCGGTCTATTTGAATGCGATTACCGGTGACAGTGTTCATGTCATAACCGTGAATGATTATCTGGCGACTCGTGATTCGGAATGGATGGGGCGTTTGTATCAATGGCTGGGTTTGACGGTCGGCGTGATTACTAATGGTATGGACTTTGAGGATAAGAAATCTGCCTACGAATCAGATATTACCTACGGAACCAACAATGAATTTGGTTTTGATTATTTGCGCGACAATATGGCGCACACCCCCGAACAAAGATTCCAACGTGGATTACACTTTGCCATCATCGATGAGGTCGATTCGATCCTGATCGATGAGGCACGTACACCACTAATTATTTCTGGTGCTACCAATGAAACATCGGATTTATATGTGTCGCTGAATAAGCTGGCGCCCAAGTTTACCGTTCAGGCTGAAGAGGAGTCCGAGGGTGATTACTATATTGATGAAAAAGCCAAGTCGATTTATATATCTGAGCAAGGCTATGACCGTGCAGAAGAGTTATTGGTTGAACATGGTTTGATGCAGGAGGGCGACAGTCTTTATGCGTCCAATAACATCAGCTTACAACATCATTTGAATTCGGCCTTGCGTGCACATGCTTTGTACCAAAAAAATGTTGATTACATCGTCAAGAATAATGAGGTCATTATCGTTGATGAGTTTACCGGTCGAACCATGCCAGGCAGGCGTTGGTCGGAAGGTTTGCATCAAGCGGTAGAAGCGAAAGAAGGTGTGGAGATCCAGAAAGAGAATCAAACTCTGGCATCGATTACCTTCCAGAATTATTTCCGGTTATATGACAAGTTGTCGGGCATGACGGGTACGGCAGATACCGAGGCATTTGAATTCCAACAAATCTACGCGTTGGAAGTAGTGGTGGTTCCTACCCACCGGGATATGGTGCGTGAAGATCACAATGATCTTATTTTTCTGACCGAGGAAGATAAATTCAAAGCCATCGCACGTGATATACGTGCGTCGCAAGAAAAACAGCGACCAGTATTGGTTGGTACAGCCTCTATTGAGAGTAGTGAATTACTTTCGAAATTGTTGAAGAAAGAAAAAATCAAACACGAAGTGTTGAATGCAAAGCAGCACGAACGAGAAGCCGGCATTATTGAGGCGGCTGGCATGCCTGGCGCAGTAACGATCGCTACCAATATGGCGGGTCGAGGAACCGATATTGTGCTTGGTGGAAACCTGGATGCCGAGTTGGCAGCCAATGATGAATCAAGTCATGAAAAAATCAAGGCAGATTGGCAAAAGCGTCATGACGATGTTTTGGCTGCTGGCGGTTTACATATCATTGGTACCGAGCGACATGAGTCGCGTCGTATTGATAATCAGCTGCGTGGTCGTTCTGGAAGACAAGGTGATGCAGGCTCAAGTCGCTTTTATATATCTCTGGAAGATAATTTAATGCGGATTTTTGCATCCGAGCGCATGCGTGGGATGATGCAAAAACTGGGTCTGGATGGTGATGACGCGATTGAAAATGCCTGGGTCACAAGATCGATAGAAAACGCCCAGCGAAAAGTTGAAGGGCATAACTTTGATATTCGTAAAAACCTGCTGGAATATGATGATGTTGCTAATGAACAGCGCAAGGTTATCTATCAGCAGCGTAATGATTTTCTTGAGGCTGAGAATATTGGTGAAGTGGTAACAGCAATGCGCGAAGGCGTAGTGGAAGAACTGGTCTATGAGCATATCCCGGATGGTGCTTTGGAAGATCAATGGGATGTTGCCGGACTAGAAGAAAAATTAGCCAAAGACTTTAATCTAAGTGTGCCGATACAGGCTTGGTTGGATGAAGATCACTCCATGAGTAATGAAACCGTTGTGAATAAGTTGACGGATATTGCCGAAGAAGCCTACCAGGACAAAGAAACGAAATACGGCCAGGAAAATATCCGTAAGCTTGAACAGGATTTGATGTTACAAATTCTTGATAGTCACTGGAAAGATCATCTTGCGGCGATGGATTACATGCGTAACAGTATTAACCTGCGTAGTTATGCGCAAAAAAATCCCAAGCAGGAATACAAACGCGAATCGTTTGAAATGTTTTCAATGCTAATGGATCGCGTGCGTTACGATTCTATTTCGCTGTTTATGCGTATGGAATTGCAAGGCTTGGAGTCTATGGCTCAACAAGCCGAGGCTCAGCAAGCAAATGAAGAAATGTCATTCAATCATCCTGACGCCACTAGTCCCGTCGGTAGTACGGCACAAGATCAGCAACCAGCAGAGAAAGCTGTAGCCCAGCCTTACCAACGTAACGAGCGTAAGGTCGGTAGAAATGAGGCCTGTCCTTGTGGTTCTGGTAAAAAATTCAAACAATGTCATGGTAAGCTTGGCTAGAATATTAGACTAGGTTGTTATCATGGCGGTTGGTTTAGAAGTACCAGAAGAGCTGCTTCCGGTGGCTGGAGTAAGTTTAGCTACAGCATCAGCAGGCATTAAATATCAGAACCATCCTGATCTAGTACTTATAGCGTTGGCCGAGGGTACTACTACTGCTGCAGTTTTTACCAAGAATGCTTTCTGCGCAGCACCAGTCACTTTAGCTAAAGAACATTTACACCAACAACAACCCAGACTTTTATTGATTAATTCAGGCAATGCCAATGCCGGTACCGGCGAACCCGGTATACAGGTGGCACAGGATTGCTGTGCTGCATTAGCCGCAGCTGCTGATGTTCCAATCTCTTCAGTACTGCCATTTTCTACCGGCGTGATCGGACTGCAATTACCTGCTGAAAAAATTACAGGCTGTGCCAATGAGTTGGTGACTTCATTGGCACAAGACAACTGGTTGCCCGCCGCTGCTGCGATAATGACTACAGACACGGTTGCCAAGGGTGTCAGCAAAC
Organism: uncultured Thiotrichales bacterium; assembly: GCA_938041655.1. GTDB lineage: Bacteria > Pseudomonadota > Gammaproteobacteria > CAZUMV01 > CAZUMV01 > CALIRD01. Next base: position 9,015 of record CALISW010000187.1, read on the forward strand.
AAATCGATCTTGATGGGAAAACCATAACCATTACCGGCATCTGTAAAGGCTCGGGTATGATTTGTCCGGATATGGCGACGATGTTGGCCTATGTAGCAACCGATGCAATAATTGATACGGAAACACTTCAGCGTTATTTGGATGCTGTGAATGACACCAGTTTTAATGCCATCACTGTTGACGGTGATACGTCCACCAATGATGCCTGTTTATTAATTGCTACCGGTGCTTCCGGAGTCGATATCAGTGAAAGAAATGAGTCGATGTTTTTAGATGCATTGAGTCAATTGATGCAGGAACTGGCGCAGTCAATTATTCGGGATGCCGAGGGTGCAACCAAATTTATTACTATCAAAATCACTAATGCAATGACGGATCATGATGCTCGTGAAGTGGCGGATACCATTGCGCATTCACCCTTGGTAAAAACAGCGTTCTTTGCCAGTGATCCTAATTGGGGTCGAATATTGGCTGCTATCGGTCGCGCAAAAATCAGTAACCTTGATGTCTCGCAAGTGACAGTATCACTAAATGACACCTTGGTGGTGGAGCAGAATCAGGCGGCCAATACTTATACTGAAGAAGCAGGCCAGCAGGAAATGAACAAAGAAGAGATTTGTATTGGTGTCAATCTTAATCAGGGGGCTTCAGAAGCGACAGTGTGGACCTCGGACCTTTCCTATGATTACGTCAAAATTAATTCTGATTACCGTAGTTAATTTTCGTGACTAATCGAGTTCTGGTTGCTGTTGCGGTAATTCTTGCTAGCGAGAAAATTCTACTCTCCAAGCGTCATGCTGCATCACATCAGGGCGGTAAGTGGGAATTTCCTGGAGGAAAGGTTGAATCGGATGAAAGTGTGGAACAAGCACTGGTGCGTGAAATACAGGAAGAGCTTGGATTAACTGTAATTAAACAGCAGCCGTTCATAGTCATTGAGCATGACTACCAGGACAAGCAGGTCAGGCTGGATGTGCGGTTGGTGTCTGAATATGTAGGTAAAGCAGAGGGGAAAGAAGGTCAACTGATTCGCTGGGTTAAGGCGACAGAATTGCAAGATCTTGATTTTCCAGCTGCAAACGAGGCGATCGTCAGTGGCTTGTATGAATATTTAACTACAGAATACACACCATTAGCTGGAAATCCTGATCTTCACTGATTTGTTTTGCTCTATCAGCCATATTATCCAGATGCATAAAACGAATGCTGAGGCGATGTTTGCCCGAACTGATCGCCGGATAATTATGATTTACACCCGGCACCCATAAACGGAGTAGTTGGTGGGTAATACCGTGATCGAGTGATTGTTCGTAGTAACCTTGTTTTGCGGTCAGGTCTGATTTTTTACCGCTTTCTCGAGTAAGGTTCAGAATTAAATTAATGGTGCGATATATCTCGTCATAGGGTGAGATCCAGCTGCGCAGCATCGCCATTTTGGTATCCGCTGGTTGATTGATCCAATGGGTAAACTGAGGTAAATCAAACAAGTTCATGCCGCCTTGTTTATGACGTTGTTGTTTCAAGGCATTAAATAGTTCATGCGATTTCAAGTGACTGTCGAGTGGGCCACGGCCATCGAGTAAATGTACAATCTCGCTCTGAAGTTTGTGTACTACAGTAGACAAGCGGTCTTGATTCACTTTCTCAATTTTTTCGAGTTTTTCGAGGCTACCGATGATACGTTCAATTTCACGAACCAGATCTGCGCGCATGTCCAGGCGTGAAGTGATTTCATGCAGATCAATCAGGCCGTGAATCGCGCATTGAGTGTGCCAATTGGTTGAGTCGCGGCATGCGGTGTGAAAATTATTGATGAGTTGTTCAAAGCGCAAAAACAAGCGCATTTTTTCTGTTAATGGATGTTCGTATAAAAGATTGTTGTTCATTCCGTACGTTTCACTACCATTTCAATGTATTGCTGATGTAAATCCTGCACTTGTTGTTCAAGAGAATTCAGATCTTTATCGTTATTGATTATATCATCTGCCAATAATAAACGATCTTCGCGTGAGATTTGCGCTGCCATAATATTGCTGATTTCTTCTGCTGACGAATTATCTCTCTGCATGGATCGTTCCAGTTGGGTTTCTGGTGCGCAGTCTACTACAATGACGCGTTGTACCAGATGGTCTTTGTGACCTTGATGCAGCAGTGGAATCTCTATGACGCAATAGGGGTGGTCGTTTTGCAGAGCTGCTAGTTGGGAAGCAAACTCTTCACCTATTTTTGGGTGAACGATAGATTCGAGTCGGCGACGTTTTTCAGAATCATTAAATACAAGCTGTCGAAGTTTTTTACGGTGTATGTAACCATCTTGATCGAAATAAGCCGAGCCCAACCAAAAGCGTAATGCTTGATAAGCTTTTCCATCCGGTTTCATGACAACCCGAGAAACTTCATCAGCATCAATTACAGGTACGTTGAGATCTGCAAAGATTTTCCCGACGGTACTTTTTCCAGAGCCGATACCTCCAGTGAGACCTGTGACTAGCAAGTTACTAACTTATTGTAGACCCGTGAATGTGAGGTACGCATTAGTGATTTCCTTTCCCCAGATTAATGCTACAAAGCCTGCGGCTGCCAAAAAAGGTCCAAAAGGAATTGGTGCTCCCGACTCTTTCTTGCTTAACACCGCCATACCAATACCTACTATAGCACCGAAGAAAGAGGAGATAAGAATTATGGCCGGTAAAGCCTGCCAGCCTAACCAGGCACCAAGCGCAGCCAGTAACTTGAAATCTCCATAGCCCATGCCTTCTTTACCGGTGA
>CALISW010000188.1 GCA_938041655.1 uncultured Thiotrichales bacterium
CAAAAGAAAAAGATCACTGAAAGCCAGATTGCAAAACTCTTTTTTCTAGCCTTGCGACTATGATAAATAGCGAAGAACACCAGACAGATCAATGCCGGTAGATAACCAACAGAACCGTTATAGGTTTCAATCGGAGCCTGGCGTATCAGAAAGACACAGCCAACAAATACAATCGCCATGAATAGCGCCTTAATCCACGGGCGGTCATCATGTCTGGCTATGTACTTGCCGTATTGAAACACAAACAAGGATTGGAACAGTAATATCGGCGCCAGATCTGCCACCATGCTCCAGCGATTGGCCAGCATATGGAATATGGTACTGCCGATTCCGACCACTACTATCAAGACTACCAACAGGGTTTCAACTGTACCCATTAACTGGTTTTTCTTGCCAAAACGCCAGACAAAGAATGCGGCCACGAGAAAAAAGACATTACTGTAGACATTGAGCGGCTCCGCCATAAGTCCGGTCGTAATGCGCTCACAATAGAGGTCGAGGTTCTGATTCCAGTCAGTCATTGATAATTATTTTAGTCCCTTAGTACTAGATTATAACATCGACACGCAAAAAGAAGCTGCTGTCAGCCGTCAGGTATTTTGACAGCTCGGCGGCATAATTAGACCTGCATCACTTAAATACACACCTTAAAAGAGAATCACTTCGCTAAGGGAAGAACTCAAGAAAAAAAGATAAAACCTAGCGGCGCCAGAATGCCGGGGTGAGTAACACCAGAAAGGTGAATATTTCGAGTCGACCCATAAGCATCGCAAGACAAAGTACCCATTTGGCAAAATCATTAATGCCTTGATAGTTTGCCGCCACATCACCCAGACCAGGCCCGAGATTATTCAAAGCAGCAGCGACCGCAGAAAAGGAGGTAACCTGATCAAGCCCGGAAGCCATCAGCAAAAGTAGAAAAATCACAAACACCATGACATAGGCGGCAAAAAAGCCCCAGACCGCCTCAATTACATTATCCGGCACCGGTCGTTTACTCATCTTGACCACCATGTAGGCGCTGGGGTGGACCAGTTTGCGCAATTCGCGCATGCCCTGCTTGAATAGCAGCATCACCCGCACCACTTTCATTCCTCCTCCGGTTGAACCAGCGCAACCACCGACAAAACTGGTAAATAACAATAAAATGGGTAAAAACGCCGGCCACACACTAAAATCAGTGGTGGCAAAACCTGTCGTTGTAGCAATAGAAACAGTGTGAAAAATACCTTGTCGAAATGCTGTTTCACTACCCATATGTGGATAGGAATAACTCAGGTAAGCAACTGCTATCAAGGACACACTAACTAACATTAAACAATAATATTTGAATTCTGAATCATGTAGATAATTACTAATACGGCGAGAGTGCCATGCTGCAAAATGTAAACCAAAGTTGACTCCTGACAGCAACATAAAGATCACCGCCACCATTTCTATGGCCGCACTATTGAAATGCCCTATACTCGCGTCATAGGTAGAGTATCCACCTATAGCCACAGTAGAAAAGCTATGACTCAATGCATCAAACCAACCCATGCCAGCCACCATGTAGGCAAGCATGCAAGCGACTGTTAAAAACAAATAGATATTCCAGAGTGCTTTCGCCGTGCCGGTAATACGTGGCGTTAGCTTACTGTCTTTAACCGGTCCCGGTGTTTCTGCTTTGTATAACTGCATGCCACCGACACCCAGCATCGGCAAGATCGCGACCGCTAAAACAATGATACCCATACCGCCCAGCCACTGTAATTGCTGACGGTAAAAGAGAATGCTTTTAGGCAAGGCATCAAGCCCGACGATGACTGTGGCACCCGTCGTAGTCAAACCAGACATTGATTCAAAAATGGCGTCTGTTACCGACAAATGAGGTTCTTGTGCAAGCACCAATGGTAAACCACCAGCGACTCCCAGCACCGCCCAGAACAACACCACGATGATAAAACCATCGCGCAGCCGCAATTCGTTTTTTTCTTGTCGACGTGGATACCAAATTAGAAAACCCATGAGCAACAAGATTGCGAAACCGGCAGAAAATGGAAAGAGTCCTCGCTGATGATCGAACAATGCAAATACGATAGGTGGCAACATGGTGATACTGAAGATCATGATCAGTAGACCGAGAATTCGCTGGATGACTTTAATTTGCATATCTAAGAGTCAGGCTGTTACAGGAAGGTGGGTTTAACCTGAAACAGTTTTTCAACTTCATCAATTTTGGTTTTATCGGTCACCATAATAATGACATGGTCTTCCGCTTCTATCATGGTGTCATGGTGTGCCATTAGGACATCATCGTCTCTAACCAGAGCCGCAATCCTGACACCGCTGGGCAAGTCCAGCTCATCCATACGGCGCCCTACCACACGCGAATTTTCTTTATCGCCGTGCGCAATAGCTTCCAGTGCTTCGGCCGCGCCTCGACGTAAAGAATGCACTGTGACCACATCGCCACGACGCACATGGGTTAACAAAGCACCAATCGTTATCTGCTGTGGTGAGATTGGAATAATACCAATCCCCTCTTCAACCAGGCCGGCATAACTGGGGCGGTTGACCAGCGACATTACTTTGTCTGCACCACGACGTTTAGCCAACATCGCCGACAGGATATTCGCCTCATCATCATTGGTCAGCGCGATAAACACATCAATGCTGTCTATATTCTCTTCCATCATGACATCATCATCCGCAGCATCAGCATGCAACACCACCGTGTTGTGCAGGTTCTCTGCCAGATAGCGACAACGCTGCTCGCTCATCTCGACTATTTTGACCTGAAAATCTTTTTCAAGAATCATCGCCAGACGCATACCTATGTTTCCACCACCGGCGATCATGATGCGTTTGTTGACCTTATCGAGCTTACGTAATTCACTGGTAATGGCGCGAATATGCCCAGGTGCCGCAATAAAAAATACTTCGTCATTAGGCTCAATCACGGTATCACCATCCGGCAGGATGGCGTATTCCTCATCTTTATCTTTTCTAAAGATTGCTGCTACACGTGCTTTTTCTTTCAGACCAGGCATATGTTCAGGCAACTCGCGTAACTCGTGATTGACCAGCTTGCCCCCGAGGAAAGCGCGCACACTGACCAATCTGATTTTGCCGTTGGCAAAGGTAAACACCTGCTTGGCACCAGGGTTTCGAATCAGTCTGGCAATATGTCGTGTCACCAGTTCTTCCGGACTGATCAAGACGTCGATCGGAGTCGCTTCCTGTTTGAACAGGCGTTCGGAATACTCGAGATAACTGGTTTCACGCACACGTGCGATTTTCTTAGGCGTGTTGAACAAGGTATGTGCGACCTGACAGGCAACCATGTTGACTTCGTCGCTGTTGGTTACCGCGATCACCATATCGGTATCGGCAACACCCGCTTGCGCCAATACATCAGGGTGCGAACAGTGACCTACTATAGTGCGCAAATCATAACGATCACGCAGGTCTCTCAAGACGTCACGGTTTTGATCGACTACGGTGACATCATTATCTTCACCCGAGAGCAGCCGTGCCAGAGAAAAACCGACCTGACCTGCACCCAATATCAATATATTCATGGATTAGTCCTTACGACAATCTGTGCTTACTTCTTCTTGGGAGTCACACCCAGGGCGCGCATTTTACGATACAAATGCGTACGCTCCATGCCGACGCGTTCAGCCAAACGACTGACATTGCCATGGCACTTTTCAAGATGTCGTATTAAGTATTCTTTTTCAAAGGCTTCGCGCGCTTCGCGTAGTGGCAAATCAAGTACGGCATCCAGCAAACCGATAGCACCACCCTGAGCCAAAGCCACCCGGTCGGACATCAAGGCTTCTTCAGTCTCATCCTGGGAAATTTCCTCGCCATCGCCAATCGCCAACAAGCGCTGTACCAGATTATTCAGCTGCAAAACATTACCCGGCCAGCTGTAGTAACGTAAATAATTCTGAGCTGCCAGCGTGAAATGACGATAGTTCATCCCTTGCTGATTTACATAATGCTCAACGTAATAATTCAACAACTCGGGTATATCTTCAGGATGCTCACGCAAGGCTGGTACCCGCAGTGGTACTACATTGAGTAAATAATAAAAATCTTCCCGGAAAGTGTCATCACTGATGCGTTGGTTCAGGTCGTGCTGGGTAGATGAAATAATACGCACATCCAGCGCCACACTTTCACCACTGCCTGCACGCACAAAACTTTTCTTTTCAAACACTGATTGCAACAATGCTTGGGTCTGCAGATCCAGCTCCGAGACTTCACTTATAAAGAAAGTTCCGCCATTGGCTTGGTCCAGCAAACCTGGTTCGTCGCCCGCACCACCAAACAGTTGTTCAGCAGAATTTTCATTGGTGAATGCCGCACCTGATACTTCGATGAAGGGCTGTTCGCTACGATTACTATTGGCATGGATGTATCTGGCCAACATGGTTTTACCGCTACCCGGCTCGCCGGAGATAAGAATTTCTGTTTCAGTCTGAGCGGCACGCTCGCATTGCTCGCGCAATTGTTTCAATTGAGGACTACTACCAACGGGCTGAACGACCTGCTCTACTTCGGCATGTCCGCGGCCACTTTTATGTGACGCCAGAGCCTGAGTAGTGACCCGTACCAGCTTGGACAAAGATAAAGGCTTCTCGATAAAATCAAAGGCACCTATGCGGGTTGCTTCCACCGCGGTTTCTACCGAGCCATGGCCCGACATCATTACCACCGGCGTACTCATGCCTTCGTTTTCTTTCCAGTCTTTAAGCAGGCTGACGCCGTCTTCCTTAGGCATCCAGATATCAAGAAAGACCAGATCCGGGGTTTGCTCAATGCGACTCTCACGAGCAGACTGCGCATTTTCGGCAACGCTGACACTATAACCCTCGTCTTCCAGAATATCTTTTACGGTATTACGAATTTCCGGTTCGTCATCAACGACCAGAATGTGCGGGCTACTCATGTATTGTTCACTCCATCTTCTCTGTGGAACGCTTTTCTATAGGGCAAGCGTACCAGAATTTCTGCACCACGAGTGGGTCTGTTTCTAGCAACTACGATGCCACTGTGCTCTTCTGCGATCTTCTTCACGATAGCCAGACCCAGACCGGTACCCTTATGTTTACTGGTCACATAGGGATCAAACAACTTTTCCTGCATGTCATCGTCAATTCCGGTGCCATTATCCAGCACGGCTAATTCAACATAGCGCCCCTGATCATTTTCAACATAGCGTGTAGTTACCCGAACCGCACCATCGCTGGTTTCTGATAATGCTTCAAAGGCGTTCTTGATTAAATTATGCAATACCTGCCGGATTCTACCTGGATCAACAAAAATCATCGGCACGTTCTTGCCCGGGCTAAACTGGATGGTACCGCTATCGTAATCCTGATATAGATCAGCGACTGATTTCACCAACAGATTAAAATCCTGTAGCTCCAGCACAGGTTGTTGCGGGCTGGCATATTCCCTGAACTCATTCACCATTTGCTTCATGGCTTCTACTTGCTGCACGATCACAGCGGTAGATTGCTCGAGAATCTTTGCCTGGGTTGGTTGTAATTCTCCACCCAACTTATGTGTCATGCGTTCTGCCGAGAGCTGGATCGGGGTTAACGGATTTTTAATCTCATGCGCCAAGCGGCGTGCTACTTCACCCCACGCTGCATCACGCTGCGCGGTCAGCATATTGGTAATATCATCAAACACGATAATGGTACCGCTACCCTGGTCTTCCAGCTCCGGGATTTCGATAGCACGACAGAGCAACACCTTGCGACCACTTTCGCCAAACAGCGGGATTTCAACTTGCCAGTCACGCTCTTGCAAACGCTCTTCAATCTGGTCAATAAATGACTCAAGCACCAGCGAATTACTGCGCAAACTCACAAAGGGTCGGCCGACCATTTTTTGTAGCGGCGATTTACTTTCGAGTATGTTGTTGGCCGCATCATTGGCGGTACGTAAATTTTGCGCCGCATCAATGGTAAGTACGCCGGATGACAAGTGACTTAACACTGCCTGTAAATAACTGCGCTGGTCTTCAATAACTCGCTGGCTTAGCTCAGCCGAGTTTTGCGCCTGCTCAACGCGCGAAGTCATCTCGTTAAATGACTGCACCAGAAAACCCAGCTCATCGTGCTGCAACACAGGTATGCGTTGCTGGTAATCACCCGCGGCTACTGCACGGGTGGCATCGGCAAGTTCAGCCACCGGCGATAGCATTTGTCGTGATACGGCAAACGCTGCCCAGACTGCAAACAAGGTACTCATTAATAAAACCAGAGACAGCGTCAAAATAAAAATCTGCATTAATTGCGCGCGTGAATAGACCAGCGTATTTAATTGAGCATGTGATTCCTGCACCTGATTACCCAGCGTGGTAATACGATTGGAAACCGGAAACATGCCTACCAATACACGCGGTTCGGAGAGTCGGCCATAGGCTGGCAAACGCACCAAAATTCTGGTCTTCATACTACCGTCACCCTGCGGCTCCAGACCACGATAGTTATTTTCCTGAGCCAGGTTTAGCACCACATCTTCAGTGGGGAAAGTAGCAATATCCAGATCACCGTATTCACTACTGGTGGCAATGATGCGACTGTTGCGCCCCAGCAAGGTTAATTCTTCAGCACCCACCGCACGCCGATAATTTTCCAGATTAAACGAGAGTAAAACATCGCTGGCAGCATCGCCCAACTCGTTGATTGCCAGCGCCACATCCTCAACCTGCAACTGTTGTTCGCGCATTTGAAAATCAATCGAGAGACGGGTTAACTCCATGGCATCTTCGAGCGACTGCCCGAGATCCATTTCGAACCAGTTATCAATACCACCACCTAAAAAGCGGGTTGAAAACCAGAACACCATTAACACCGGGATCAAAGCCACGGTGATAAAACTAACTACCAGACGCCAGGTCAGACGCGAACCTGTTTTACGGCGCAGTAAGTCCCTGACCAACAAAAATACGCGCCAGGTCACAATGATCAACAATAACGTCAGCAGCACACCGTTAAAATAAATCAGGTATAGATAACGCTCTTCGAATCGATCCTGGTTTTGTGCTGCGCCCGCCATGAAATACAGTGATGCGGTGGTCAGGAGAAACAAAACCACCATGGGTGCCAACGAAAGTAAACGGGAATTCATAACTCGATGACCTTCCATTTACTGGAAATTCTCCAACCACGGTTCATGAGCGAATGTATTTGCAAAGGTAAAGGCAGTTCATCGATATCGAGCATGAATTTGGCGCGAATCTGAAAATTATCAAAGTCGCTTAGTTGCCGACCCTTGAGTACCGTTAAACTTTCGATATTGCCCATATACTCCAGCGCAGCAGACAGCGTATAGAAAGAACGCTGTGTTTTGGTCCTGAGATAGTTAACCAGATACTTACGACTCAAGGTATGAAAGCGAAGTTCGTAGCGATGTTTTTCCGAGGCAGCCTCTGTATAGTAAAGCTGGAAACGCGGTACTCTAACTTGCACTTCCAGCAAATACACCTGCCGCACTCCGTTACGCAAAGCATCCTGCATTTCTTCACTTAATGAAATATCCAGCCGGGTACTGAGTTGATACACGCCATCGACGTTTGTACTATTGATGTCACCCATACGAATATAGGCACTCGCCTGACTAGCCTCGGTCTCGGCATACAGTGGCGAGATCAGCAACAACATGGCGAACCAATACTTCATTCAAACCTGTTTGTTGATTGCCGCATAATAAAAACCATCCATACCCTGATAGCCGGGTAATATCTGCAAACCCGAACCGGTCGAGCTACAACCCTCTAAGTTAATCTCATCCAGTTGCGCATCCTGATGCCGCTGCAAGAACTGTTTCACCTGTTCCTGATTCTCTTCTGACCAGATCGAACAGGTAGCATATAACAAGCGCCCACCGGGAGACAGGCTTTGCCAGAGGCTGTCCAGCAACCGAGCCTGTAAATTCACCAGTTGCTCAATATCAGTAGCGGTACGATGCAGCTTGATATCTGGATGACGCCGCAATACTCCGGAAGCACTGCAGGGCGCATCCAACAGGATACGATCAAAAGTTTTTCCATCCCACCACGTATCCAGATCGCTTGCATCAGCTTGTTTCAAGTCGGCTGAAAAACCACCGCGGGCGAGATTATCAGCAACCAGCAACAAGCGCTCGGCGTCGCTATCTACGGCGGTTAATTCAAGCGCCGAATTCTCCAGCAGGTGCATGGTTTTACCACCAGGGGCTGCACAAGCATCCAATACTCGCTGGCCATCACTGGTTTGTAGATAACTTGCCGCCAGTTGTGCCGCGGCGTCCTGCACACTGCAAAGCCCCTCATTAAAATCAGGCAGCTCATCTACTGCTACCGGCTTATCCAGCACTAATGCACTGGTAACCAGCGGATGTTTAGTGGCAGTTATATCAGCTTCTTGCAGGCGGCCAAGATATTCAGCTCGTGAGTTATTGTTTAATGCCACACGCAAGGTCATCGGCGGCGGAGTTTGAGCGCTGGCAGCAATCTCCTGCCAGTTTTCCGGCCACAGCTTCTTCAGTTTAACTAACCAGGCTTCAGGCAAGTTATATTGCGTGGTCCAGTCGCTTTCAAGTTGTGACTTTAAATCTTCTTCTTCGCGGTAATAGCGACGCAAAGTGGCGTTCGCCATGCCAGATGCCCAGCGGAAATGACGCTTGACATTACTCACTGTTTCTTTGACTAAAGCATGACTCGGCGTTTTACCATCCAGCGCCTCATACAATGCGATACGCAATAAGCACTCCAGAAAAAAATCGCGCTTGCGAATTTTCTTGTGTAATAAAATAGCGAGCAAGGCAGTGATTTGTTCATGCTGCCGCAATGCACCATAACTGAGTGCTTGCACTTTAGGCCGTTGCCCGGCAGACAAGGTAGCTTGAACCTCAGGCAAGGCTCGATTCAAAGACTCACCTTCAAGTACACGTTTTAAAACCGTCGCTGCTGCGGTACGACTACTCATCCCAGTGTTTGTCCCAATAAAGATCGACCATTTAGAAAATCACGGATCTGCATCGGACGCTTGCCTGGCAACTGCACTTCCTCCAGCCAGACCGAGCCTTCGCCACAAGCTACCTGAACGCCCTGCTCTGGCGACTCATTGATAACAGTACCGGCAGACTCTTTAACCGGCACATGGTCAGCAGAGGCGCGCCAGATTCTCAAAACTTTATCCTCGACTTTGGTTTGTGCAACCGGCCAGGCATTGAAGGCATGTACCAAGCGCACTAGTGTGGTTGCACTATGACTCCAGTCCAGTATTGCTTCTGTTTTACTCAACTTGCTCGCATACGTTACCGCATCTTCAGCTTGTGGCTCAGGCTGCAAAGCATCCTGCTCTAACAAATCAATGGTTTTCATCAAAGCATCGGCACCGAGTTCGGCTAACTGGTCGTGGATTTCGCTGGCGGTGTTAGACGGCAAGATGGGCAACTCGCTTTTGTACAACATGTCGCCGGTATCAAGCCCGATATCCATCTGCATGATGGTAATACCGGTAGTCTCGTCCCCAGCCGCAATCGCGCGTTGAATAGGTGCAGCACCGCGCCAGCGTGGTAATAGTGAACCATGAATATTCAAACAACCATGTGTGGGCGCTTCTAATATTTGTTTTGGAAGAATCAAACCGTAAGCGGCGACCACCATCAAGTCTGCTTGTAACGCCTTAAACTCTGCTTGCGCCTCTTTATCTTTCAGGTTGAGTGGTTGATAGACGGGAATCTCATGCGTTTGTGCCAGTAGCTTAACCGGACTGGCAGTGAGCTTACGCCCGCGCCCGGCGGGACGGTCGGGTTGAGTGTAGACGGCAATCACGTGATGCTCGCTGTCTAATAACGCTTGCAACGCGGGCACAGCAAACTCCGGTGTCCCGGCGTAAATAATTTTCATGGGTTCAGGCGCGACTGATTTCGGCTTGCGCTTTAAGCAGTTTTTTACGGATACGATTTCGCTTCAAGGTCGACAAATAATCGACAAACAGTTTGCCTTGCAAATGATCCATTTCATGTTGGATACAAACCGCCAACAAACCATCTGTTTCGAGCTCATTCTGCTCGCCAAACTGGTCCTGAAATCTTACTTTAATGCGCTCGGCACGCTTGACGTTCTCAAACTGTTCCGGCACTGATAAGCACCCTTCCTGCATTTCTTCTACCCCGTCCTGCTCAAGTAATTCGGGATTGATCAGGCACAATGGCGAGTCTTTTTCCTCGGACACATCAATGACAATGACTTGCTCGTGACGGTTGACCTGAGTCGCTGCTAAACCGATGCCCGGGGCATCGTACATGGTGGCAAACATATCCTGCACAAACTGCTCCAATTCGGCATCAAAAGTGGTCACTTTTGCCGCTACTTTGCGCAATCTAGGGTCTGGAAAATGTAAAATCTCAAGTAATGCCATATGTCCGTCTCGTGAAGTAACTCAAGTTTTTTTGTTACTATTGTCTCTATAGTGCCGATACTAGCTAAAATTATACTAAGCCTGTAGATTGTCTTCAGGATTTTTACGCCTTTTGAGCGCAAAGAGGAAT
>CALISW010000189.1 GCA_938041655.1 uncultured Thiotrichales bacterium
GGCATTGAAGTGTGCAAAAACGTCAGGGCCAGACTCTTGTTCGATGAATCCAAAACCTTTGCTTTCGTTGAACCATTTAACGGTTCCAGTAACTCTTTCAGACATTTGTATTTCCTGTGTAACTAAATAAATTGCCTTAAACTAATAAGGCGGTTGGGCTTAGAACTGATGTCAAAAAACTATGAGAAACGAAACGAGGTACAACGAAGTAACTACGAAGGTACAACATAATTCAACAACCATCTTTTCAAGCTGTGAGGAGTATATATGGACTGTTTGTATAAATCACAACTAATTTAGGCATATTTATTACGTTTTTGTACACTTTTTTACCGATTTGACGCTGATTACACAAAATAACGTCGATCCCACCATCCTCAACTTGAAATTAACTAGGCATGCAAACCGGCAACATAACCGGATGACCACGCCCACTGAAAATTATAACCACCTAAATGACCGGTGACATCTAGTACTTCACCAACACAAAACAAACCCGGCTGATCGTTACACTCCATCGTTTTTGAAGAGATCGATTTTGTATCAATACCTTGCAAAGTCACTTCTGCAGTTCGATACCCTTCTGTTGCGGTTGGCTTTAAAGACCAGTTATTCAATATCGCAGCTATCTCTGATAATTTCTTGTCAGATATTTCAGCAATCGATACTTCGACACACTCAGACCAATACAGTTTCTCCAGCTCTGCCAACAACCCCTTGGGCAAGTGTTGAGCCAACAACGTGTGTAGTTTTTTCCGTGGTTGTTGTCGCTTGTAATCCAGCAAAACTGTGTCCATCTCATCATCGGGTAAAAGATTGATGTTCAATTCATCACCAGGCAACCAGTAACTGGAAATTTGCAATATGCTCGGGCCACTCAGACCTCGATGCGTGAAGAGCAAACCTTCTCGAAAGCTTGACTCATTGACGCTGACATACGCATCCAGGCTAACACCAGCCAGACGCTCAAACATCTGCTGCAGCTCACCTGAAAAAGTAAATGGCACCAAGCCTGCGCGTGTTTCTAGTAGTGGTAAATCAAATTGTCTCGCTAATCTGAAACCAAAATCCGTTGCACCCATCCTTGGTATAGACAAACCACCGGTCGCAATCACCAAAGAATCCGCTTCAAACCTTCCATGCCCTGATTCCACTGCATAATGTTGCTCATATGTCACTGCACTAACATCACTATCGATCTTGATTTGAACATCTGCTGCAAAACACTCCTGCTCGAGCATGCGCAATATATCTTTAGAAGAATTATCACAAAATAATTGTCCCAGAGTTTTTTCATGATAAGCAATTTCATGCTTTTCAACCAACGCAATAAAATCCCACTGCGTATACTGTTTTAATGCAGATTTACAAAAGTGTGGGTTATGGGAAAGATAATGAGCTGGCTCGCAATACAAGTTGGTGAAATTACAGCGACCACCACCAGACATGAGAATTTTCTTACCAATCTTATTCGCGCCCTCCAATACCAACACCGAGCGACCACGCTGTCCCGCCGTCATCGCACACATCAAGCCGGCTGCTCCACCACCCAACACAATCACATCAAATTTTTTCATATCAATACTTGAGAAGTGGTTGTTAACGGTGCTAGTTTAATTTCGCATTCATCGAAAATGACGCACATACATGTCAACAGCCCTAAGAGTCAGTCGGGAAATCTTAACTGATTCATATCAGACAATCCTGATTCTTTTCAGAATCCTGATTCCCGCCTTGATCCTGGTCAAAATCCTCGATTACTTCGGAGCCACCGAATATCTAAGCGCTCTCACCCAACCATTGATGGCACCTATGGGATTACCGGACATGGCTGGCTTGATCTGGGCCACCACCATGATCGCTAATATTTATACCGGCGTTGCCGTCTTCCTGGCACTGGCAGATCCTGCAGAATGGACCACAGCCCAAACCACCTGTTTGGCGATGTTAATGCTAAGCACCCATAACATGGTGGTTGAGCTTCGGATCGCACAACAATCAGGCTGCAGACTATTAACCCAGTTACTTTTTCGATTATTTTCAGCCGTCGTTTTTTGTTATATCTGTTATCAATTGTTTGAAACCATGCAATGGCTACAACAACCTGCTGAATTCTTATGGCAAGCACCACCAATGGATGAAACTTTCTCAGGTTGGATCATTGCCCAGACAATGAGTCTGTTAAAAATTGCGGTTGTTATTGTCGTGTTAATCGCTCTATTACGCTTATTCAAAAAAATCGGTGTCGAACGCTTACTTGAAATACTGTTAACACCCATATTTCAAATTATGGGTCTAGGGCGAGAGGCTGTAACTATAACCGTAGTAGGTTTTACTTTAGGGCTAGCCTATGGTGGCGGCTTGCTGATTAAAGAAGCGCGCAGCGGAGACATTGAACAAGCCGATGTGTTTTCTTCTATCTCATTACTCGGGATATGTCATAGCTTGATCGAAGATACTTTTCTCGTATTAATCATCGGCGCAAATCTGAACACCGTTCTGATACTACGCCTGTTATTGAGTATTCTTGTTATCAGTATTTTGGTTAAACTGGTGAAACGAATGAGTGACAAAACCCGTCATCGTTATTTATACCGACCTATAAATACTCCAGGCAACTAATTACTCAGTATTTCGCACCGGTGGTATAACACCACACAGATCAACATAGCCAGGTCTTTCGTAAAACCAGTCTTCAGGCCGATTGCCTCGGGCAACAATCAACTGCTTAAAGGCATCGCTATCTGTACGCATAACTTCCAGAGCTGGCTGATCAGCTACAGGTAAGTCAGCAGCCACACGAATCGATCTAATCGGATTGTAATTCTCTGGTGACTGAATCACGCCAGACTCGCCATAACCACGACGTAATTGCTGCACATGCTCAAGGCCTTTCAACACCTTACCAAACACGGTGGTATTTCTATCCAGATAACGCGGTGCGTGACCAATAACAATATAGAAAGTCGCTCCACCGCTATTGGGGTCAGCGTCTCTAGCCATGGCAAACGCGCCGGGACAATGAGTCAACCATGACTGCTTGCCATTAGCCGAACGCGCAACGGGAAAGCCACTAACATAACCAGACTCAGCAGCAAAACCATCACGATCATCTACCAGAGTAAATGTAGAGGTAGGCGGTTGAGCGAGATAGAGCTCGGCTGGAATACTTCGCTCTGCTTGTGTTATAGGTTTTTCGCCATCATTGGGATCACCACCCTGCGCAACAAAACCCTCGACCACCCGGTAAAACGCGAGCCCGTCAAAATACTCTTCCCTGACAAGTGCTTTGATGTTGGCAACATGTCCTGGCGCAAATTCCGGAGCAAGTTCAACTATTACATTTCCATTTGCTAGAGCGAGTACTAGTACGTTTTCATTGTCTGGCGTTCTCCAGTCATCGGCACTGGACTGCTTTAAAATTTGCGCAGGACTTAATTGTTTGGCTGCGTTCTCTGGCAAGGTCAAATCTACAACGCAAGCGTTTACAAAACATCCCAATATAATTGCAACTATAGTTCTCATATGACTATACCTTCTGAATTTATGATCTTGACCATATAAAGATTCAATCCAAAAAAGATGCCACAACGCAGCTGGATTGATCTCTACTTCTGGAATATATTATTGGTTATTCTATTAGCAAAAACTCATGATACTAACATCTCGATTGTTTCCGACAGCTATAATTAGCTGTGTTTTGTTATGTGGCTGTGGACAACAGCCTACCTCTAGCATAGAGCACCAAAAGAGAGACGTACGACAGCTTTTTTCCGAGGATTCACCGCTACCGGCTGGCTTGTGGAAATCTGATGGCTATGGTTTTATGCACTCATCAGATGGAAAACAATCAGTGACATACCACATAACCGAGAATTTCTGCATCCGTGACGATGAAGTAGCAGAGTATCTCAATCACTACCTCGATTTTTTTACCATCGACGAATCACTACAGACTGCGAAGCTATACAATTTTCATGACTCTCACCCCATCGTTATGCAGCATAACAAAAACCTGCTAGAAATATGTTCTTCGCAATTTACCTCTGAACCGTTAATCACATTTGATGCCTTTGTCGAAATATTCCAAACTCACTATCCATTTTTCAGCTTATATAACGTCGATTGGAAAAAAGAAACAGCGATACAAAGAGCTACGTTACACAGAGAATCAACGCAACATGAACTATTCACCGCGATTTCAAAGTCACTAGAAAATATTCATGATGGACACCTAGGGTTTAGCGTCGAGATAAAAGGTAATAAATATCAATTCGAAACCCATAAATCAGCTACAGAAGCAGCTCTTACACAACAAGCTGAATCATCCGAACAGTCGTTACGCCAATATCGAAAAGCCTGGCACAAACACTATAACAATGAGATAACTGACATCCTGCTCGAAGGTAATGGATACACTTCACCCACCGGCAGGATGAATTACGGATTAATCAAAAACGATATTGGCTATATTTCAATTCTTATGGAAACCGGCTTCGTAAAAAGTAATCCAGATGCATCTATATCTGACGAACTAGCAGCTCTACGTATAGAGCCAGATAAAGCACTCGATGTATTTCAGCAAGCAAAAGCTGTGATCATTGACCTTAGCATCAATTATGGCGGCGAAGATGCACTAAGCAATGCCATCGCCTCACGCTTTACTGATAACAATGTACTTGCTTACTCAAAGTTTGCTGGTGATGCGGTCGACCAAACACCAACACAAATTTACTTACAACCAGATAACTATTCACGTTTTACTGGAGATGTTTATGTTATTACCAGCGATATGACCATCAGTGCCGGTGAATCATTAACAATGGCACTACGCGCACTTCCTAATGTAACTCATGTTGGAGAGCCTACACGCGGGGCATTGTCCAACATTCTACCCAAGCGTCTGCCAAACGGTTGGCAGATATTATTAACCAATGAAATATTTCTAGACCATGAAGGCAAACACTGGGAAGCCATAGGAATACCACCAGAAATTGAAATAGAAGTATTTAATAAAAAGGATGTTATGCAAGGTCATCTACAAGCTGTGGAAACAGTAATCGAAATAATTATGGATTCAGGCGCTTGAAAGCAGAACACTCTTTAACTGGTCTATTCGAGCTTTGGAAATACATCTTCTCTTAACAAAAAACTAAAACCATCATACTGAAAACGCAAGACTCCATCCCATTCGGGTTTAGACGTTTCCGACCCGTTAAGTACTTTGTTAAAGGAATCCGCTACGTCAATCAATATTTTTGGATTAACTCTCGGCGTGTTGTGTGCCGGAAATAACGAGACTAGCTGCGGACTTAGTTCCGCCAAATAGTTGATTGATTGTTGATAGTTAGCCAAGTTTGTTTCATCCGCAAACAACCAGATCGGAGCGGCGTAATAACTGTCTCCCGTCCATAAATATCCTGCCTGTTTATCCAGTAAAGCAATCGAATCGTCAGTATGACCAGGAATAGACAACACCTCTAATACACGACGACCTAAATCAAGGCGCTCACCTGCAGCTATGACACGCGTGATCTGATAGGGACGGATAATATGATTAGCTTGTGTAACTCC
>CALISW010000190.1 GCA_938041655.1 uncultured Thiotrichales bacterium
GATCACCCCATGATTCGTCCCTCAATAAATGCCCTGGCAAAAACCTATGATCTGGCACAAGAAAATCCGGAACTGGCGACGGTTACATCGCCATTCACTGGCGAACCGGTTAGCCGCTTTTTACATGTTTGCACCTCGGCACCTGATCTGGTGTTACAAAACAAAATGCAACGCAAACTGGGCCAATTAACAGGTACGTGTTTTCAACGTTGCGTCGGGATGGATGCATTCAACTCGCTCTACTCGGTTACTTTTGAAATAGACGAGGCACACAACACAGAATATCACGACAAGCTCAAAGCATTTTTAACCACCATGCATCAATATAATTATGTGGTAGGCGGAGCTATGACTGATGTTAAAGGTGACCGTAGTCTGGCGCCACATCAGCAAGCCGACCAGGATTTATTCGTACGCATCACCAAACGCACAAAAGAAGGTGTGTATATAAGCGGTGCTAAAGCACATCAAACCGGCTGTATAAATTCACACTGGATGCTGGTCATGCCGACCATGCGGCTGGGTGAAAAAGATAAAGATTTTGCCATCGTCGGTGCCGTACCCGTCGACGCTGAGGGGATCACCTATATATACGGCCGTCAATCTTGCGACACTCGCAGTATGGAAGGTGGCGATATCGATCCTGGCAACGTCATGTACGGCGGTCAGGAAGCGATGGTGATTTTTGAAAACGTCTTCATTCCTAATGAACTGGTCTTCATGGATGGTGAATATGATTTCGCTTCGATGCTGGTAGAACGTTTCACCGCCTACCATCGTCGCAGTTATGTCTGCAAAAGCGGCGTTGGTGATGTCTTGATCGGTGCTGCTGCTGAAATAGCCGAGATGAATGGGCTACCCAAAGTCTCACACATTAAAGACAAACTGGTAGAAATGACTCATCTCAATGAAACTATTTATGGCACCGGCATTGCCTCTTCCTACCAGGGTCATAGCACCAAATCAGGCGCTTATATCTGCGACGATATGCTGGCCAATGTCTGCAAGCACCATGTAACCAAGCTACCTTATGAAATTGGTCGTTTAGCGCAAGACATCGCTGGCGGTTTAGTCGCCACCCTGCCCTCGGAGAAAGACCTCAACCATCCCGAGATTGGCAAGCTATTGAAGAAGTACCTGCAAGGAAAAGACGGAGTGCCCACCGAAGACCGTATGCGCATCTTAAGACTGATCGAAAACATGACACTGGGGCGTAATGCGGTTGGTTATCTCACCGAGAGCATGCATGGCGCAGGCTCACCTCAAGCGCAACGCATTCAAATCGGGAGAAGCATGCAGCTGGAATACAAACGCAGACTGGCAAAAATCATTGCTGGAGTACCGATAGAACTGGCGGATGATGAAAGTGACCAACTGGTAGACGACGCTACCGAATACTTTGCACGAGTGTTCAAGCTGCCTGAATCATAACCAAACGCCCAAGGCTGTGTATTAAGCCACCTTGAGCATTTCCTCAACCGTACGCAACGCCAGTGCATGAATGGTGAAGGTAGGATTTACGGCACCGGTAGTTGGAAACACCCCAGGCCCAGCGATATACAAGTTGTCCAGCTCATGGCATCGACCAAAACCATCGGTCACAGAGTTCTCAGCTTTAGTGCCCATTACAGTACCACCAACATGATGCATACCAAATGGCGGCGCTGACCAAGCTTCGGTTGCCCCGGCCGCTGTAAGCACGGCCTTGCCTTCCTCGACCGCGTGTTCCAACATGACTTTGCTTTCAGCTGATAGGTTATGCACCGCTTTTGCTATTGGTAATCCAAACTTGTCCTTGGTTTCGCTTAGAGTGATCCGGTTCTCTGGATCAGAAATATCTTCACCAACGCAAACCATGCTGCCAAAGTGTTTGGCTGCCCGTTTCAAAAAGGGTTGAAGCTCATCACCAAAAATATCCGGACGTGTATTAGCAAAACCCAGCAGGTCATTTGGCTTGACTGCCAGACCAGCTAACCATTGATAAGAACCAAACGCATCTTTAACCGCACTCTTGTCCTCATAGCGATCCTGACACATGACCTGCCCACCTGTTGGACCTATAAATGGTTGGGTTTCTTCTTCAAATAAACCAAACACGTAATTGGAAGGATGTGTAGTTAAATACCGACCGACCATATCGGAATTATTCGCCAGTCCATTCGCATGCTTTTCTGATTTGGAGTTAAGTAATATACGAGCGTTCTGAACTACAAATGCCGCCAGCACAACCTGCTTTGCCAGCACGGTATGAACTACTCCATCTGCATCATAATACTCAACACCGCTTACTTTGCCTTTGGTGGAGTCTTCCAAAACTCGTGACACAGTGGCGTGGTTTCTAATTTGCGCACCATCAGCAAATGCCTTGGGTAAATACGTCGCCAGTGGGTTCGCTAACGCACCGATCGGACAACCGGCATCACACCAACCATCATACAAACAAGATTGACGATCGTTATAAGGCCGGGAATTAATCGCCAACGGAATGGGAGAGGTAGACATACCCATCTTCTCAAAACCTTTGGCAATGATATTTCCTTGATTGAAGGTTGGTACCGGCGGCATAGGATAATTCGCTCCTGCGGGACGCCATTTTTCTGCCTTGGCATCACCACTGATACCTACTTCGCTCTGCACTTGATCATAATAAGGTTGCAGATCTTTGTACTCTATCGGCCAGTCCAGACTTTTGCCGTAGGCTGATTTCACATTGAAATCATTTTCATGCAGTCGCGGCCAGACCGCATAATGATGGATCGCGCTACCACCAGTGCCGTAGCCAGCATTGAATGCGTGCGCAATCTGTAAACTCCCCGCTTCTTCAACCGGCGCACCATTCCATTTTTGCCGACGCGCCCAAATTTGTGAGCTGGTTAAATCATCCAGACTGCGCTTTGGCCCAGCCTCAAGTATTAAGACTTTCTTACCTGCCGCTGCTGCTTTAGCCGCAACAATACTGCCGGAGGCACCCGAACCAACAATAACGACATCGTAAGTTTCCTGGTTTTTTATACGATCCATAATAATTACCAATTCGTCTCAGGAGCTATATGAGCGCGGTATGGAATACCAAGTTCTGCAGAACCTTCTTCAGTACCATAAACCACATCTACTGCATCTGAACGAAATATAAAGTAGAAGAATGACGCTGGAGGCCCCTGCCAGTCAGCGGCACTGTCAGTCGCAATCTGACCGATAATCTCTTTCATACCGTCTTTGTCGATGTCTTCCCACTCTTTATCGCCACGTAAAGAATCTGCGCTGGCTAATGAAGCCTGATAAAAACCATTGAACGGAGGTGGAACCAAATATTTGACCATCAATAATGTATCTTCAGGATCAACACTTAACTGAGAATCAATGTAATGACTAATCCCGGCTGCTGTCGCGCCAGGAACAATTGCTTCAGCCAAGGCTTCGACTGTAGCAACTTCTGCAGTACTTAATGTTTTATGTGGTAAGGCTTTGGCATATGCCTGCGCCGGACTCAGTGCAACCACTTTTCCTGCAACTACACATGAAATAGTGAGGCCACTTGTTTTTAAAAACTCTCTTCGGGAAGATTTACTTGTCATACTAAAAAATCAGGGCGAACCAATGCAACCATTGGCCCGCCCTGAACTCCATCTCAATTAAAAGTTTTTACGGAAACCTAACATAACAGACCGTGGCGCTCGGTAAGAGACTTCGTTACAACCACATAAAGTGGCTAGATCGAAACCCTGCACACCAGCTCGTTCGTCAGTCACATTATCCAAACGCAAGCTGAGAGAATAACCATTGTCACTTTCCCAGCCTAATTGCGTATTAACCATTACATAACTGTCAAACTTGTCTGCATCGAAGTTTCTCAAGTTATAAAAGTACTCATCCGAATAACTAACGTCTCCCTGCCACGACATACTTCCACCAAAGGCATCCCATGCATAACGCACGACACCTGTAGCTTGCAACTCTGGAGCATAAGTAGGCTTAACATCTCTGGCTGGCAGTGGGGAGCCATTACGCAATAACAAGTCTTTTACGGTTGAGTCGGTATAAGCAATATTGAACAATACATCCAGCCCATCTGAAGGCGAAGTCTGCAATTCCAGTTCGGCACCGAATGTTTCAGCATCGGCATTGATTACAACACCACCCACACCAACAAATAAGAAGGCCTGATAGTCCTGATAATCATAATAAAATGCTGAGGCATTCAAGCGTGTACTATCACTCAAGGTCGCCTTAAAGCCTGTCTCAAGAGAAGTAAGAATCTCTTCATCATAAGGGATTGATGGGGCTCCACCAGCACCAAGAAACGCGCCTAACAATGGCGCATTGAAACTACCTGCTTTAACACCACGATTAATACCAGCATAGATCAACGTGTCATTTTCTGTGCGATAGTCCAGCTGTATTTTTCCTGCCCATAATGTATCTGAGGTACTGGTATTAACAAAGAAAGGTGAACCTGCACCGAATATATTGGGAATGAATGGCAAGTCATTAACTGCGAAGTTGCTCGAGGATGGAGAGACTCCAATTGCCAAATCAAAATCCTTATCTTCCTGAATCACACGACCACCAACAGTCAATGCAAGCGACTCTGAGAGGTCGTATTCAATCTGACCGAAAACACTGGTCGAATCAGTTTTTAGATCTGCAATTACACCAATATCTAGTGGACCACCCAAAGCACTAACAATACTATTAGTTGGCGCTTTCAAGCCGTTATCTGATTGATTATCAATACCCAAATAAAACAAACCTGCTACCCAGCGACTACTATCTGTCTCACCACTAAAGCGCAACTCTTGTGTAATACTGTCTGCATCAACACCGGCGTAATTGGCGAGTTGATTCGCAGGGGCTCCATCAACATCAATAAATAATAATTTCTCGTATTGCTTAACATCTGTGATCGAGGTTAGCTGAACACCATTTGCAAGATCATATTCAACGCGTAGATTCAGGCCAGTAGTTTCTGTTGAGCCTTGGTCTTCAAAAGCAAAATCACTGGAGAAGGTGAAGTCATCACCATCAGGGTCGAGATAGCCAAAGAAATCTCCGCCTGGCACAGGGCGACCTGGCAAACCTATACCACCACCCGGTAGAAACTGATCTCCATCAATCGCATCAGCGCCACCATCACCACCAGAAACATCACCGGTTAAACGGGTTTCTCCAGCCGGGGTGTCAATAACATTAATTAACTCGCCATTTTCGACAATACCAAATGTTGATTTAGACTGATATGGACCTGTGGCAACATCTGACTTCGCATAATTAGCGGCGACTCTTACCAAAAGCTGATCACTTGGAGTGAAGTCCAGCGTAACTCGACCAGCAACAGTATCATCATCACCGAGGTCGGCCCCTGCACCGGCTCCCGGAGATGGCAGGAATGCAGACTGAGGATATAAATTCTTGAGATAACCATCTTGTTGATTAATTCTTATTGCCGCTCTACCTGCAACATTTTCACTGATTGGACCACCATAAGCTGCTTCTAAAGTAAGGCGGTTAGCATCGGCCTCAGTATCAAACTGACCATAAGAAAGATCGATGTAGCCGCTACATTCCTCGCTATCTGGCTTGTTGGAAATGTAGTGCACCAAACCACCGGTAGCATTACGCCCAAACAAAGTACTTTGCGGGCCCTTCAAAATCTCGACCCTGTCCACATCAAACACAGCAAATGTTTGTGCTTGCGCAATCGCCAGATAACCCTCATCAAGATACACTGCATTTGGCGACTCTATAATGTCGTTAAAATCATTCTGGGTAACACCACGGATTGAAAACTGCGTGTTCTGACCTGCAAGGTTGCCACTAATATGAACGCCAGGCGTAAACGCAGCGATATCAAAACTCTCGGAAACACCAAATGCGCGTAGCTGCTCACCAGTAAAGGCACTCACAGCAATACCTACATCTTGCAGGCTTTGCTCTCTTTTCTGGGCCGTGACAATAACCTCCTCTAACATACTCTCTGCAACAACCTGCTGACTAAAAGATATCGTCAGCAAAACGCTGATCCCTACTATCTGTCTCGTTACTCTGCTTATTACTCTCATTTTATTCTCCTGATCGGTGATTTTGTTATTAGATTTACTTAACTGGCATTCTCAAGCCTTTCTTTTCCAGCCTAGGTAATACTTCCTCTCTGAAATATGGAAACTCTTTGGCGTAATCAACAAAGGCCAGCGTCAAACCTCGAATTCCTGTATTACTTAATTTCTCCAGTTCATCAGCAATATAGTCGGGCGTACCAACCAAAGGCCAACCGCCGTGACCAGCAGCAAAACGATCTTTCAAGCCAGCCAAAGCTTCAGGAGTAAATGACTGTGCATGCATACCCTGCAGGGTCATCAGGTTATCAACCGCCTCCCAGTCTGCGTTGATATCGGCATAATGTTTAAGAAACTCATCAGCTTCTTTTTGTGTGGGTCTACAAACCACGGTCACGAAACTGAATACGCCTACATCTCTACCAACAGAATCAGACTTTTCCTTAATGTCAGCTACCGTGGCTTCTGCATGTCCGTAATCGAACACCGGCGTAAATAAGAAGTCTGCATTGCGCATGGCGAACTTACGGCCTTCTTCAGATCCAGCCGCGTTTAAAATGGGAATACTACTTTGAGCTGGCTGGGGTTTACCGTACACACCCTTACCATTAAAGAATTTCCCGTCCCAATCAAATGCCTCATCTTCTTTCCAGATCTTTTGCACATAATCAAACCACTCTTGCGCAAATGCGTAACGATCTTCATGCGCCTCTTGCAAGTCTATTCCGAATGCATCGTATTCTGGCTTGTTCCAGCCCGCTACAACGTTAAGACCAACGCGACCGCCACCAAGCTGATCGATGGTGGCTAACTGCTTGGCGGTAACTATTGGATGATTGTAGGCAGTGTGCACGGTAGCAAATACCTGAATATTTTTTGAATGAGCTAACAGACCAGCAGCCCACGTAACCGTCTCAAGAACGTTACCGTGAAAATCTGTTGCACCGCCATAACCAATCCAGCGGGCGATAGGTAACATAAACTCAATCCCGGCTTCGTCGCATTGCTGCACCAGATCAATATTATTTTCCCAGGAGTTGTCCCAACGCTCTTCTATCTGAGTTACTGCCATGCCACTTGAGCAATTGGCGGAGAAAGTGCCCAGCTTCAGTTTATTATCATTGAATAAAGGTCCACGATCTGACATGTGCTCTCCTTGTTCCTGAATTTCTAGTTATAATCCCGCTTTAATGATAACTTTACCGTAAAATCACGCAATACGGAATAGGGATGAGCAAGAAACTAACTCAAATAGGGAACAAGAAAGCCAATGGCCTTAACAAGAACTGGCATCTATCGACCAACGACCAGGAAATAGCACTCACTGAAATTGAATTTTCACTATTTAGAAGCTATGCAGCTTTTAGTCGCTGGATGGATGACTTGGCCGCCTGCTGTCAAAATGGTGAAGAGTCTAAATGCAGTGGCTCAGATTTTGCGCTGTTGAACGTAATACGTATGCATGGCCGACCCAAAAGTATTTCTGATTTAGGCAGGCTCCTGAATCGTGATGATATTTCGAATTTACAATACAGCATACGCAAATTAACCAAGTCCGGCTTCATTGAAAAAATTGGACTTAAAGGTCAAAAGAAAAACGCTACCTACAAAGTAACTGAAAAAGGGCTGGTCGCAACAGACAGTTATGCCCGTTACCGACAAGAGCTATTACTACCACTGACCGATCAAATTTCCGAAAGCAGTGACAAAATGAATCAGATCGCGAATGTCCTGAATTTATTGTCTGGAATATATGATCAGGCAGCCTGCGTTGCAGCCACCCATCGCGATGAAAGATAGCGAGTAACGAAGACTTTGTATCGCACCTTTCAAGATTTTGAAGTTGGCATGGTTCTATCATTAGGAGAGTACACTGTCTCCAAAGAAGAAATTATAGAATTCGCCAGTAAGTTCGATCCGCAACCACAACACGTAGACCCGGTAGCAGCATTAGATACTCACAAGAACGGTTTACTCGCCAGTGGCTGGCACACGACCGCAATATTTATGCGTATGCAGTGCGATGCCTTCCTGATTGAATCCAGCTCAATTGTCTCACCTGGCACGGACGAAATTCGCTGGTTACGACCAGTAAGGCCCGGGGATACTCTACACGGCACCAACGAAATTATTGAAAAACGTGCATCCCGCTCGAAACCCGACCGCGGCATTATCACCAGCAGTGTAATCCTTGAAAATCAAAATAACGAACAAGTAATGACGTTGAAAACTGTCAGTATCGTCGGCATAAAATAGATTAAGTAACAAATACAAAAACACCCGCGATTGCGGGCGTTTTTTACGAGTTTGAACGAAGTTAGCTGGCAACCAGCGCAATTACTCTAAGCGGACTACCAGAACCATCTTCAATCTTTAACGGTGAAGCGATAATTACCGAACCAAAGGTTGGTAGTTGATCAAGATTAGTCAAACACTGCAGACCATAGCGACCATTACCATGCAGGATATTGTGCGCCGGATATGGTGGCTCAAACACATGTCCCTGGCCAGCGTCAGTACCAATCGTTTCTACTCCAAGACCTTTACAATCACGCTCATGCACTAAAAACTCAACCGCGCTCGGATCAGGACCCGGTGTGTGTGCACCATCATCACGAAGGTTGGTGTATTCTTCTGTACCGACCTTACTCGCCCAGCCGGTATGAAACATAATCCAGGCTTGTGGTGGGATCTTGCCATTCTGGGTTTCCCAATGCTCTATATCAACTGCGGTTAAGACAAAATCCGGATTAGCTGCGCACTCATCCGTGAAATCCATAACTACAGCCTGACCAATAAATTCTTTAGCAGCCAACTTGTCTACCGTACTGTCCGGTAAGTCCTTACCGGTTACCCAATGCACGGGCGCATCAAAATGCGTACCAGTGTGTTCATTCATACTGATATTGTTCCAGTACCACATCGGGCCTTTATCGTTATATTGCGAAATTGTCTCGCGTTTGAACGGCGCACATTGCGCAAATTCTTCAGGCAAAACCAACACTGGAAAATCAGGGGAGAGGACATTGGTAAGATCAACCACCTTGATATCACCACTACCAATCTGACTTACCATACTTCCTAACACTTCATCACTATTCATTTCTTTTTCTCTCCTGACTATTTTCGTTTACGAGTTATACACCGAGAATGGCAAACTAATCAAACCTGTTGATAACTAAATATCCTGAACCTTCAAAACCAGCTTGCCGTTGGTAGTCATACTTTCAGACTGTAACTGTGCGGCTTTGGCTTCACTCAAGGGCTTAGTAGAAATTGCCGGCACAGGCAAAGCCCCGTCAGCGTAGAGTTTCATCAAATCGTTCAACATTGCTCCATCAGGTCGATGATGGATAAATGTCGTATTGATTTTACGTGATTCAATCTCATCCATTTCAGGTGGCTCATTGTTCAGATAAGGGACTGAACCACCATCCTTCACCAGGCGAATCGAGTCCTTGATCACCTCATCCCCCGTCATCGATTCAAGAACCACATCCAAACCGTCGGGCTCATGCTGACGAATCACATCGACATAATTTTCTTTGGTGTAATCGATCGGGTAATCAGCACCGCGTGCCGTAACGTAATCAAAATTAGCGGTGCGGGTGGTGGTGTAAACCTTGGCACCCAGATGTTTTGCCATAGGAACTGCCACACTACCAACGCCCCCGGCACCTGCCTGAATCAATACAGACTGACCTTGTTTTAATCCGGAGAATTCATCCAATGCCTGCCATGCAGTCAGGCTTACTAAAGGCAGTGCTGCCCCGATAGTGGGATCCATACCATCCGGTAACACTGCGATAGAGCCAGCATCAATTACAATATATTCTGCATAGGAACCATGATGTAATGTCCAAGTGAAGGCCAACCCAACTACGTCTTGCCCCTCTTCCCAACCAGACACGTCAGAACCGATACCAACGATACGACCACAAACATCCCAACCAGGAATAATTGGCCATTCACGTTGGAAAAAATCACTCAGCTCACCAGCACGTAAACGACGATCAATTGGATTGACACCGGCAGCCGCGACTTTAACCAGAACCTCATTGGGACCCGGCTCTGGTGTCGGACGCTCACTGAATTCCAAAACATCTACATCACCAAACTCAGAATAAAAAACTGCTTTCATAACTTACTCCTGCATACCATCGTATTGATTTGTTTGCTTGCTCGCCCGCTTGTTCAAGCGCGACAGGATTTTTTCGCCAGCACCCGGTCTCGACCAAGGGCATTTGATTATGCAAATAGCGCATCCCAACGCTTCACCAAAATATGGAATACACTTATCAAAGTCTACGTACCACTTGTTTACGCCGCGTACTAATTGTTTCTCATCGTAGATTGCATCGGGCGGGCAGGCATTTGAGCACGCCTGGCATCTCGTACAATAATCATCTATTCCAAACTCATCAGGCACGTCACTTAACATCGGCATGTCAGTTGTAACCGCCGACATTCGAAAACGCGACCCAAGATCACGGTTAATGATAGAACCATGCTTGCCCAACTCACCCAAACCGGCAGCAATCGCCGCTGGAATCATATTCAGCGCAGAAGCATACGGGCCCTGCCAGGCTTTGGCGTAATAACCTTGCTCAAGAATGTGGTTAGTTAGCTTCCTACATGACCTTGCCGCGCGGTTATATTCTTTGGCAACCACCACTGCAGCAGTTGGGTTTTCAAAACTCGGTGGCACCTGAGCCAACTCATCATGATCCATCGCCACGCCAATAACGATCACCCAGGGATCATTTAACTCGTATTGCTCATATACATAGAGTGGATCCATGCGCGCAATCCCGACAATATCAGCCTCATTCTCAAGAGCGAACTTTTTGATTGCCTGCGTCCATTCTTCAGGGCTGGCTGATTTTTTCTCGGCGGCCTGCTCTATGGGATTTGGCCCGCGACCACCAGGAGGCGTGGACGAAAAATGCTGACTAATCTCGGCAGACTTATGTTGGTAATCGGTTACCAGTTTCTGCAACTTGCCATGACTTTGTATTTTTGGTGGATGCCAAAAGAATGGCGAGGCTTGCCGCACTTCTTTTTCACCCAATCCATTGATGGTGTTGCCTGAAGTTTCAGGCATCGCATCTAAAAATTGCTGCATTGGTTTAAATGCTATTTTCTTCACCCCTTCCTCCCAACTCAGCTACACTAGTTTTCGTTGCCTTTTTACTTAAACACTAAATCTAATCAGTCACATACTAGCAGACATGATTCGCCTACCGGACTGATAACCATCATTGCTCGTATTAATATTTCAGTTTTATTAGACTATTTCCGTACTCACTCAAAGACATTGTCATGATTTTTTTTCACACTAATGCATCTCAAGCGACAAAAACCATATTTTTACTTTTCACCCTGACCGTACTAACTGCATGCGATACAAAAAATCCAAGTCAAGTTAATGCCGCAAACACAAGTGGTCAAGTAAAACTCGGAATCGTTGACTATCACGAAAAATACAAAATACCAACAGACCCAATCGAACGCTCAGAACTCATAGTGAAAGTGATGGGCAGTACGGCTCGTGAAGATACGCATAGTTTTTTAAAGTTTCACGTCTATGGCTTTACCGGTGATGGCAATGTCATTCCTTTCTTCTCGATGAATAATTACATTGTCCAGAAATGGACTCCTAAAGAACCAGGCCACTATTCACTGGAACACTATGAAGTTGCCTATTATTCAGAGTTTGATACCGAAGAAGCGATCAGCGAATGGACCAACCCGGTTACCGGTGAGACAGTTGAAATCCCGCATTTTATCCTGGGACCAATATATCGTGAATACACACCTGAAGGGATAATTGCGCGCGGCATCGCACCCAACCCCTTGGCTATCTCAATTATCGGAGATCGTATTTTTATTCCCGCACAATCTGTAGACACGAATGACAACCCGATGCTGCCTGAGGAATGGGGAGCGTACTCCAGCGGACCCACAATCTATTGGGACTCAATGTTGACCTACTCGGCCAATGTCGAAGAAGCTTTTGATCCTGCAGTCAATAATGCACATGCCGAAATACATATGCAGAACATGGTGAGCTGGGCAGCATATATGAAAATGGGCCAACGCCCTGGACGAACAATGGTACGTGCCTATGGACAAAACATCTCCGGCTTTGATGCGCTGCCAGAGAAAATTCGTGAGAACCTGAGAACTTATACTCCGGATATTTTCGATACCGACAACTGGGACACGCTGAAACTAGATTCGATTGATTTCATGGTCAAACTTTTGGAGAAAAAAGCCAAGGGAGAATTAGTTATTGAGATAGTACCTGATCAGCCACAGTGATTGTGGCGGCAACCCGCGATAAAAAAGAGCCATGAGTATGCATGGCTCTTTTATTTGCAACACTTTCTCTATAGCCAGTGTCAACAAAGCCCTGATTGTAAGCAACTTCCGCCTTGCTCCCATTCCAGCCCATCAGCTGTAATGATCGGCGTTAATGTAAATGTATGACCACCCACATCACTAGAACCGGTAGCTACTATTGCACCAGTTCCTTCGAGCACTTCAAGGTCGGATACAAATTCACTGGAATTAATGATCTGGCTCGTATCGTAAGGACCGTCACATTCCAACAAGTCTTGTGTTTGCTGGTAGCAAGATTCTATTTCAGACCTTACGGCAGCGGTAACTTGAACGGTCTCTGTAAACTTGGCTTTTTGCACATACGAGTTATATGCCGGAATCGCAATTGCAGCGAGAATTCCAAATACAAATGTAAACATGAAAAAACCGACTATAAACAAAGCGATCATACTGGTACCACCCTTACGGG
The DNA here is from genome assembly GCA_938041655.1 of uncultured Thiotrichales bacterium. Taxonomy (GTDB): domain Bacteria; phylum Pseudomonadota; class Gammaproteobacteria; order CAZUMV01; family CAZUMV01; genus CALIRD01. The sequence goes on from CALISW010000190.1 coordinate 12,868, forward strand.
TAAGCTCTGCTATACGGTCAGTTCCCTGCAACCCCGAAGTATCAATCGCTGCAATTTTCTTTCGTGCGTGCGAATAATATAGCGAGTTTGACATCATCGGCACTAGTATAAATGAAATACCAATCGCCAGCATGTAGTACAAGGCCATACCAGCCACACCAAGAGTCATCATCAATCCCCCACCAACTACACCCAAAGCTATTGGTAATGCCAGGATATAAAGGAAAAAGTTCAGCCACATCTTGCGATACAACAACCACGGCCAGGTAAAAAAGAAAGAGACCCAATTCCAGGATTTCTTTGTTCCGGTGCTATCAAATCTTTCAAATTTACTGCGATAGTATTCTTCGTAGTTTTTTCCTACAAAAATCTTATCTGCATTAGATGAATTTGAACTCTCATTCACCAGATTGGACTCTGGCGGAGTATATAAATCTCTATCGTTTGGTTTGTTCATGTTGCTCTCCATTCTTATTTTATTTGTAGCTATTTTTTAGCAAGGATCAACTCAATTCTTAAACCCACGTCTCAACCTGACATTCTAATCCTCAATTCCATAGTTGAACCTTACTCAAACTTTAAAAAATCACAACCATGCTAGTATTTACGAGACAAATTGATGGAGCTCTGAAATGCCACCAAAGAATCCTCACAGACCTTTTAGTCCTGACCCGGAACTACTCTCGCTGTTACCGGCAATTAAAGGGAACTCAATAAATTGCCTCGGCAGCGATGTTAAGTCTCGCCCTGAAATGGTGTTTTGGGCCCCCAATCCTGATGACATCGAAT
>CALISW010000191.1 GCA_938041655.1 uncultured Thiotrichales bacterium
TCTTTTTCAGCAGCTTCAGCGGCCGGGGCTGCTTCAGCCTCTACCGTCTCAGTTTTCTCGACGGCGGCCGGTGCTTCTGCAGCGGCGGCAGCTTTTACTGAATGCGATTTTCCAGTTGAAGCAGGAGCTGCTTTCTTCGGCGCCTTTTTAGGCTCTGCCTTGTGCTCTTTTGGAGCAACTGGTCGACTTGCTTTGCCTTGCACTACAGCATCTGCAATTGAAGCAACATATAACTGGATGGCGCGAATCGCGTCATCATTACCTGGAACGACGTAATCAATACCTTCAGGTGTGTGATTAGTATCAACCACAGCAATCACTGGAATGTTGAGTTTGTTCGCTTCCAGTACAGCAATTTTTTCGTAGCCAACGTCGAGTACAAAGATGACGTCGGGCATACGCTTCATGTCCTTAATACCACCGAGACTTTTTTCCAGCTTGTCCAGCTCGCGCTGTAACATCAAACCTTCTTTTTTGGTCGCGGTGTTAAAGCCACCTTCACCCGCCATCGCTTCAAGATCTTTAAGGCGATTGACAGATTGTTTGATAGTTTTGAAGTTGGTCAACATGCCGCCTAACCAGCGGTGGTTTACGTATGGCATACCACAGCGCTCGGCCTCTTCCCGTATCGCATCACGCGCAGAACGCTTGGTGCCTACGAATAATACCGTGCCGCCATTGGCTGCAATTTTTCCGGCAAAGTTGGTTGCGTCGTTAAGCATCGGCAACGACTTTTCCAGATTGATGATATGAATCTTGTTACGATCCCCGAAGATGTACGGGGCCATTTGAGGGTTCCAATAACGGGTCTGATGACCAAAGTGCGCGCCCGCTTCTAACAGCTGGCGCATAGTTACGCTAGACATAATGTACTCCTAATGTCGGGTTAAACTTCCATAACACCCCAATCAACCACCCTTTACGGGCACCCAGTTAACTGTGTCGGTGCATGTGATAATTAAATTCAGGCTACCTTGAACATCCAAGCTTCGCCCGAGTGGCGCGTTTTATACCACAAAAACGGCTTTCTACCAACAATTTCAAGCACTTTTGATAATATTCTTTGAATATCACAAATATGGGTTCTGATTTACCGAATCCAGTGTCCTTGAGGTGCTGATTTCGCTACACTTTCGCAAAACATAGCAATACAGAAATAACATGTCAGTCAGTATCAAAACACCTGCCGAAATCGAGAAAATGCGCGTCTCCGGAAGACTCGCTGCCGATGTTCTGGAAATGATAGAGCCACACGTCAAGCCCGGTATCAGTACCGATGAACTCAACACCATTTGTCATGACTACATCGTTAATGTACAAAACGCGACACCTGCTCCGCTGAATTACAAAGGCTTCCCCAAGTCGATCTGCACCTCGGTCAACAATGTCATTTGTCATGGCATTCCAAAACCATCCAAAGTGCTGAAAAATGGTGACATCATAAATATTGATATTACCGTGATCAAAGATGGCTACCATGGCGATACCAGTAAAATGTTTCATGTTGGCAAGACCAATATTCTGGCCAAGCGTCTAATAGACACCGCCAGAGAGTCCATGGTCGAAGGCATACGCATGGTAAAACCGGGAGTGCGTCTCGGTGACATTGGTCATGCCATTCAAAAAAAGATCGAGCGACAACGCTTCAGTGTGGTCAGAGAATATTGTGGGCATGGCATAGGCACTGTATTTCATGAAGAGCCGCAAGTACTTCACTATGGCAAACCCGGAGTTGGCTTAAAGCTGGAAGAGGGCATGACCTTTACTATCGAGCCGATGGTAAACGCCGGCAAGCGACACACCAAACTGATGAAGAACGATGGCTGGACCGTAGTCACTAAAGACCGCAGTCTGTCTGCACAATGGGAGCACACATTGGCCGTTACCAGTGACGGGGTCGAAGTATTAACGCTACGCACAGGTGAAACCATTTAAGTATGGAGCCTAAAGCGCCTACTGATTTCGAACAGTGGCAACACTCACTGAGCACCGCGGGAACCTCTTCCAGCGATTACCAAACGTGCTTAAATCAACTACGTGACTTCCTGAATAGTGAATTTGAAAAAGGCGGGCAAATAGAAGGCCTGATATTCGAACTCACACAGGGCACCGATCTTGTCCTGCAAAAGATTTGGCAACAATTTGAGCTCGAGCACAAACACATTGCCATGCTGGCAACCGGCGGCTATGGGCGTGGCGAACTGCACCCCGCCTCAGATATTGATCTACTCATTCTGCTGGAAAAAAAACCCACTAAACAAATCAGCGAGAACATCAGTCAATTTCTGACTTTTCTCTGGGACATAGGGCTGGATGTCGGACAAAGCGTAAGAACCTATAAAGAGTGTGCCGTACAAGCCAAAGACGACCTCACCATTATTACCAATCTTATGGAAACAAGATTGTTATGTGGACTTGAAAAGCATAAAACCAAACTCGACACATTAATCAACCCTAAAAAGATGTGGCCTGCCAAAAAATTCTTTTTAGCAAAAATCGAAGAACAGGAACAACGCTATCATCGCTACGGCGTCAGTGCCTACAAACTCGAACCCAACTTAAAAGAAAGTCCCGGAGGCATGCGTGACGTGCACATGGTGGGCTGGTTGACTACCAGACATTTTGGCGCTGAACGTCTGATTGAAATTATTAATGAGAGCGGCGCCTTTGCTGAAGAACTCAAGGAAACAGCAACCTATCGAAATCTGTTGTGGCGAATTCGATGGTTTCTTCATTCAAACACCGGTCGCAAAGAAGACCGCTTGTTATTTGATTACCAACATGAATTGGCGACAGCACTTGGCTATCAGGAAGCTACCCGCAATCAAAGCATAGAAGCATTGATGCAAGATTATTATCGAGCCGTGACGCAACTGGAACGCTTGTCGAACATGCACTTACAACTACTTAAACAACGCATCTTTCCGGTCAAAAAAGAAAAAATTGTAACAGTGAATCGTCGCTTCCAAACGAACAACGGCTATCTGGAAGTGAATAGCCCTAAAGTGTTCGAGCACTATCCTTATGCACTGTTAGAAATTTTTCTGTTACTGATGCAAGACCGGGAGATTCTCGGCGTCAAGGCAGACACTATCAGGCTGGTACGACAGAACCTGTTCCGCATTGATGACGAATTCAGAGCCAGTATTGTGGCCCGAAGTTTGTTCATGGAAATGCTGCGACAACCACATGGCATTATCCATGAGTTTCGGCGTATGAATACTTATGGCGTACTCGGCGCCTATTGGCCTGCCTTTCAGGATGTTACCGGTAGAATGCAGTTCGATTTGTTTCATATCTATACCGTTGATGAGCACATCATGATGGTATTACGCAACGTGCGACGTTTAAGTGTGCCTGAGCATGCTCACACCTTACCTGAATGCACCAACCTGTTTAGTGAACTACCCAAAACAGAACTGCTCTATTTAGCAGCCTTGTTTCATGATATAGCCAAAGGGAAAGAAGGAGACCACTCGGACGTAGGGGCTGTCATGGCAAGAGAATTTTGTTTGCAACACAATCTCAGCGAATTCGATACCGAACTGGTGGCATGGCTGGTTGAAACCCATTTGATTATGTCAGTCACCGCTCAGCGCAAAGACATAGATTCACCGGAGGTCATCAAGGCATTCGCTGATATGGTGAAAAGTCCGATACGCCTGAAATATTTGTATCTACTTACGGTATGCGACATTCGTGGCACTGACCCTGATCTTTGGAATAGCTGGAAAGCGAGTTTACTCTCACGACTTTATCACAACACCTATGAATGGTTATCCTCTGACCGCGAAAGAAGTCTCGATCAAAGCGAGTGGATTCAGGACATCAAGCAGGAAGCTCTGACACAACTGGAAAGAGACAGTGCCACCACCCAGGAAATTACATCGCTGTGGACAGACTTTCATGAAGAGTACTTTGAACGCTTTTCACCAGAAGAGATCAACTGGCATTCAAAGATCCTGAACCAACGAGAACAAAATAATACTCGCGTTTACATTCGCCCTATTTCAAATCGCGGCGCAACCGAAGTGCTGATTTGCGACCAGGTACATCCCCGCTTTTTCAGCCTCATCACTCGCGGCCTGGAACAATTACAACTCAACATTCTGGATGCCAGAATATATACCAGTAAATCAGGACTGGCACTGGACAGCTTTCAGGTTCTAGAAAGTAATGGCTCTGCGTGTGTTGGTGAACATCGACTTGAAGAAATCAGAAACAGACTGGAATCATTGCTGGATGATCCAGATGCTGAACTGAAATCAACCACTACTCTGCCACGGAGACTAAAATCTTTTGATTTGCCCACTACGATTAATGTCATTCAACTTGAAGACAAACCATTTAGCCAAATAGAAATCAGCTCTATGGACCGACCAGGATTATTAGCGGATATTGCCAATACCCTCTACCAACATGGAGCGCGTATCAAGATGGCGCGTATCAGTACGGTTGGCGAGCAAGCGCAAGACACCATACATATCACCAGCGCTGACAATGATCCTCTGAGTAATGAGCAATCGGAACAACTGATCACAGCATTGACGCAAGCAATAGAACTACCGTGGCAAGATCAACGCAAGGGATTTTTCAATAATAGCCAGAGTTAATACCAAGAGTTAAAACGCATCCTGTCTTTATGCTTCCAATGTTCTGTCAACAGGTTACAATCACGCTGAACATTATTAACATGAGCCGAAATTAGTATGAGCACAGTACAGCACACCATTGAAACAGCTTTTGAAAACAGAGCCGAGATTACGCCTGCCAGCGTCAGCCCTGAAATAAAAGAAGCCGTAGAAGCAACAATCAATCAGCTCAACGATGGTAGCGCCAGAGTTGCAGAAAAAATTGATGGCCAATGGGCCGTGAATGAATGGCTTAAAAAAGCTGTACTGCTCTCATTTCGCATCTACGATAATAAAGTGATGCCGGCCGGTTCTACTCAGTACTATGACAAACTGGTCAGCAAATACTCCAATACCAGTGCAGCCGAATTCAAAGAAGGTGGTGTGCGCGTGGTTCCACCTGCTTTTGCTCGAACAGGCAGCTATATTGCTCCGGGTGCTGTATTAATGCCGAGCTACGTCAATATTGGCGCCTATATCGACTCTGGCACCATGGTCGATACCTGGGCTACGGTTGGCTCCTGTGCGCAAATCGGAAAAAACGTCCACCTCTCTGGTGGCGTAGGTATAGGCGGTGTTTTGGAACCATTACAAGCGGCACCTACCATTATTGAAGATGACTGCTTTATCGGCGCACGCTCGGAAATTGTTGAAGGTGTAATCGTTGAAGCAGGAGCGGTAGTCTCCATGGGCGTTTACATCGGCCAAAGCACCAAAATCTATGACCGCGAAAAAGATGAAGTGATTTATGGTCGGGTTCCTGCCGGTTCTGTTGTGGTTTCAGGCAACCTACCAGCTGACAACGGAAAATACAGTCTGTATTGCGCCGTCATCGTAAAACGCGTTGATGCCAAGACCCGAGCCAAAACCGGTATTAATGAACTACTCAGGGATATCTAGTGACCACTTTATATGGCATCAGTAATTGCGACACCATCAAAAAAGCCAAAGCCTGGCTGAATGATCATCAGATAGAGTTTACTTTTCACGATTATCGCAAAGACGGGTTGGCAGAGGCTGATTTAAAAACCTGGTGCGACTCACTCGGCTGGGAACAGCTTCTGAATAAACGCGGCACCACCTGGCGCAAACTGGATGAGGCACAGAAAGCCGCCATCAATAGTGACCTGGCGATTGAGCTGATGCTGCAACAACCCGCCATGATCAAACGTCCGCTCTTGATTACGGGTAAGGACGAATTACTTGGCTTTAAAGCCGAACAATACGCTGAATTTTTCAATGTCTGAAACTCTGGAACACGCTCTGGCTTTATTAGCCAAGCCATCAGTCACTCCAGATGATGCTGGCTGTCAGCAATACATGGCTGATTTTTTAGAGCCGCTCGGTTTCACAATTGAAACCATGCAATTCGGCGAAGTTACCAATTTATGGGCGCGCCGTGGCACAGAAGAGCCCGTATTTTGCTTTGCCGGTCATACTGATGTCGTGCCGGTAGGGCCAGAAAATGAATGGAAAAGTGATCCTTTTATACCAACCATTGATGGCGATACTTTAACTGGTCGTGGTGCAGCAGATATGAAGGGTAGCCTGGCGGCGATGTTAACAGCTACCAAAAAGCACATAGACAATCACCCTCAGCACAAAGGATCTATCGCCTATTTAATTACCAGTGATGAAGAAGGCCCTGCCGTTGATGGCACAGTGAAAGTCATGCAAACACTCGATGCACGCTCAGAGAAAATCGATTACTGCTTGATTGGTGAACCATCCAGTTCCAGCGAAATTGGTGACGTGGTGAAAAATGGACGTCGCGGCTCATTAGGTGGCAAGCTGACAATTAAAGGCATACAAGGACATGTCGCCTACCCTCAGGAAGCCGACAACCCGATTCATCACAGCAGCAAGGTTCTAAAAACCTTGTTAGATGCAAAGTGGGATAATGGCAACGAGTTTTTTCCACCCACCTCCTTGCAGATCACCAACATCAATTCAGGTACGGGCGCTACCAATGTCATTCCTGGTGAGCTTCAACTGGTGTTTAACTTCAGGTATTCATCGGAAGTTACCGACAGTGACCTGAAACAAAAAATTGAAGCCATGCTCGATGAGCTTGAGATTGATTACGATTTAAACTGGACGCTATTCGGCCTGCCTTTCATTACTGGAGCCGGTGCTTTGGTTGATGCCACCAGCGCGGCGATCAAAAAAGTGACTAAACGAAAAACAGAACTATCTACAGCTGGCGGCACATCAGACGGCAGATTCATTGCCCCCTATGGAGTCGAAGTGCTAGAACTCGGACCAATTAACGAGACCATTCACAAGATTAATGAAAACACGAGCGTAAGTGGACTGAATACCTTGGCGCAAATATATCAGGAAGTACTCAAGCAACTGCTTACCGAATAGCTTAAGCTAGCGTAAATACAGCCATCGATTCTACGTGTGTAGTATGTGGAAACATGTCCATCACCCCTGCCTTGTCCAACTGATAGCCAAATTGATTAACCAGAAAGTCCGTATCGCGCGCGAGTGTGCCTGGGTTGCAGGAGACATAGACAATTCTTGGTATTTTTCGCGGCCCTAATAACTCCAAAATTTCACGCGCACCACTGCGTGGAGGGTCCAGCAACAAGCGATCGTAGTCTTGCCTAAACCATGCTGCTTTCTCATTGGGCTTAAACAAATCATCAACAAAGTATTCAGTATTGTCGACCGCATTTTTCTGTGAACTCTGCCTTGCCCTCTCGACCATACGCTCGGAAACTTCAACTCCAGTTACTTTCCGACTCTGGCTCGCAATTGGTAAAGTGAAATTGCCTAAGCCGCAAAACAACTCTAAGACAGAATGGCTTGCATCAAGCTCCAGAGCTGATACCGCTTGTTTTACCATCATTTGATTAATTGGGAAGTTGATCTGGAAAAAATCCAGTGGTTCGATAGCAACTTTTACATCAAACTCAGGATGCACATAATTTAAGGGCCGAGGTTCCGGGCTGATAGCCGATACAGTATCGGGGCCACCTGACTGTAAATAAATTTGATAACCAAATTGTTTTTCAAACGTGACCAGTTTGTGCATATCCTCATCAGTGAGCTCTTTCAAATTCCGAAATACCAGCGCCGTGACATGCTCCATTACCGCAGCTTCTATTTGCGCAATAGCATCAAACACCGTCAACGACCCAATCAGCTCAGCCAAATCCAGCAAATGCTCACCAACATTTGGGTGTAACACATTACACTTTTCTATATCAGCCAGAAAACTGTTGCGCTTCTCTCTAAAACCGACCAGAACCTTTTCTTTTTTATGCACATACTTCACGCCAAGTCGGGCTTTTCTTCGATAGCCCCAGCTCTCGGCTTTTAGCGCAGGCATTACTTCTCGGGGTTCTGTGTTACCAACATGCTTCAGCGCATCCAGTAAGGATGTTTGCTTATAGTCAATCTGAGCATCAGGATCCAAATGCTGCAGGCTACAACCACCACATAGCTCGAAATGCGCACATTCAGGCAGAACCCGGTCAGCAGCAGCTGATATAACCTCAACCACTTTGGCTTCGTCAAACTTACGCTTTACCAACGTATATTGCAGCTCGACTTCCTCACCTGGCAAAGCCCCGTCAACAAATACCGCTTTACCATCGACATGAACAACACCGCGACCATCGTGACTCATGGACTCGATGCTTGCGACAATATTATTGGGTAATGGCTTCCTGCGCCTTGATCGCCCCAAGGATTATGCCTCGGACAGTGGCTGGGGATCCCAGGCTTTGGAAAATTCCAGCAAGTGTTCTTGTTTTGAAGACTCGAGAAAACCATGAAGTTGCTCACTGCGCTGATCATACTCGGCGTGGTTAATTTCACCACGCATCAACTCAAAGCGGAGATAGACCAGATAGGTATTCAATACATCGGTTTCACAATAATCACGGATATCTTTAATTCTTCCCTGATGAAAAGCTCCCCACACTTTAGTACCATCCATACCCATCTTACCGGGAAAACCGAGCATGGTAGCTACCATATCCAGTGGCGCATTGGCGCGTGGTTGGAAACCAGCCATCACATCCATTAAATCCAGATGTCGCCAGTGATAACGACTTAAATAGTTGTTCCATTTGAAGGATTGATCTCCCCTGCCTGTCTCCCAGTAACGCGGGGCTTGAACACCAAGCTTCAAAGCACGGTAGTGCAACACTGGTAAATCGAAGCCACCGCCATTCCAACTCACCAACACAGGTAACTGATCCAGTGTTGAAAAGAACTTTTCTACAATCTCTTTTTCAGAAGACTCTTCAGTACCGATTGTTTTTACTTCGACCTTATCTCTGCTTTCCCAGACGGCAGAAATTGCCACTACCCGATGCAACGGATGCGCGAGAAAATCACGGCCAGTTTGCTGTTGGCGTATAGCGAACATCGAACGTGCAACATCCTCATCACTCAGACCATCCAGCTCATACAAAATACGACCAGCATCAATATCCGGCACGGTCTCAATATCAAATACCATCACACTCATGCAGGAAAGACTCCGGTTGAAATATACCGGTCGCCACGGTCACAAATAATACAAACAATGGTAGCGTTCTCCACCTTCTTTGCCAGATGCATGGCTGCGGCTACTGAACCACCCGAGGATACGCCACAAAATATACCCTCTTCTACCGCCAACCTTCGCATCATGACTTCTGACTCGGTCTGGCTGACATCAATAATTTGATCGACCCTTTGCTCATCATAAATGCTGGGCAAATACGCTTTCGGCCAGCGACGTATACCGGGAATTTGTGACTCATCATCAGGCTGCACACCAACAATAGTTACATCATCACTTTGTTCTTTAAGATATCGAGAGACACCCATAATCGTACCGGTAGTACCCATAGAACTTACAAAATGGGTGACCTCGCCGCTAGTATCTTTCCAGATTTCCGGGCCCGTGGTCTGATAATGCGCTAATGGGTTATCCATATTAGAAAACTGATCCAGCACAATACCTTTACCTTCTTCCTGCATTTGCAAAGCAAGATCTCTGGCGCCTTCCATACCCTCATCTTCAGAAACCGCAATCAACTTTGCTCCATACGCAGCCATACTGGCTCGTCTCTCTTCGCTCATATTGTCAGGCATGATTAATATCAACTCATAACCCAGCATGGCGGCAACCATCGCCAAGGCGATACCGGTATTGCCGCTCGTGGCTTCAATCAAACAATCACCAGGTTTAATCTTGCCGGCCTGTTGTGCCTCAACGATCATTGAATATGCAGGACGGTCTTTGACTGACCCAGCCGGATTTTGCCCTTCGAGCTTACCAAGTACAACATTGTTGGTATCGTTGATTCTTTGCAGTAATACCAAGGGGGTATTGCCTATAATCTGATCTATCGTTTTATAACTCATTTTTCAAAAACCACATTTGCAATCGCATAATTTTTTTCATCTGAAATACTTAAGTGAATTTTATGCACGCCACCATCAAGAATAATTTGGCTTGCAGCACCTTCAATCAATAATTCCGGCCGGCCATTGGTGTCATGCTGTACTTCAAAATCCTGAAAAGATACGCCTTTACTAAAGCCGGTACCCAGCGCCTTACTGGCTGCCTCTTTTGCAGCAAATCGTTTGGCCAGAAACAACACCGGCTCGGACTGCTGTTTTAACTCGATCAATTCTCCGTCCGTGAGAATTCTTTCGGGAAACTTGTCCGGGTATTTCTCATATAACTTTGCCACCCGAATCATTTCCACAATATCCACCCCAATACCAAAAATCGCCATGCTAGTCGTTACTCTAATATTTGTTTCATTTCATTTACAGCCGATTCAACCCCGACCAACAAAGCCCGTGCAATAATTGAGTGCCCTATATTCAATTCATGCAAGTGGGGTAAATCCTTTACCGCCACAACATTCTCATATTCAAGCCCGTGACCGGCATTAACCACCAAACCCAGAGAATGGGCAAAGCTGGCGGCATCATATAACCTCTCTAATTCTTGATTCTGCTCCGCACCTGCAAGCTCGGCATATTTACCAGTATGCAATTCTACCACGCCCGCACCTGTCTCCGCAGAGGCTTCTATTTGATCAATTGCAGGCTCAATAAACATGGAAATACATATCCCCACGCCGTTCATTTCAGAACACATCTCCGTTAACCTGGTTTTCTGTGCGACTACATCAAGTCCGCCTTCAGTGGTCAGTTCTTCACGCTTTTCAGGAACCAGACAAACATCCTCAGGCTTCACTTGACAAGCAATTCGTAGCATCTCCTCTGTGGCTGCCATTTCAAGGTTCATTTTGGTTTTAATGATACGTTTGAGACTATAGACATCTGCATCCTGAATATGACGGCGATCTTCACGCAAATGCAAGGTGATGCCATCAGCTCCACCTCGCTCAGAAGCCGCAACTATTTCAGCAAGATCAGGATATATCGTCTTACGCTGTTGACGAATAGTCGCCGCGTGATCGATATTTACGCCTAAATGAATTCTATTTGGAGAGTTTGAACTTACTGAGGTCACGATAAAGGTCCCTGCTGTTTAAAGTTTTGGTACCAAGCAAATGTTTAATTGTGCCGGCATAGACTAATTTTGCTGCGCGTGGGAAATGCTCATCGTCTACCGCATGCGCGCTCAAAGCCGCTAATTCCTGGGCACTGACTTTACACTCACCATTTCCCAGAGTTGCCGCAGAAAAACCGGCCTCTGGATGATAATAATAATCAGTAGCATCTACCAGTGCATGATGTGTTTGACAGTCTTCGTTAAAATCAAGCGCATGACCTAACTCCATCAATAATTTTGCCTCAAAGGTTCGTAGTGGAAACTCCGGAGTTGTAGTTGATGCCAAGGATTTGATGGTATCTCGATACACCGTATAGATAGAATCCATTGGCAGGTGTTTACCGGTCACCTTTACCAACAGTTCATTACAATACAGGCCACAAACGAGATTCATTTTTTCCAGCTGGAACACTCTTAACTGCTCAGCTACTTGTAATGACTGTAATTCGCCACGACCGCGCCAACGAAATAGTTTCTCACTGAAAACTTGATAGGGGTTAAATGCAGACTTTTTTTTTGCAACCGAGCGTCGTGCAATTAATGCTACTCGACCATGAGTTTGGGTCAAAACATCCAGTAACACTGAATTTTCACGAAAGCGACGACTGTGTAAAATAAACCCTTCGCTCTCATATGTGTATTGCGACATTAATCCTGATCCAGACCAAATTGGTTGAGCAACTGCTCACTGTCCTGCCAGCCCGACTTTACTTTTACCCAAAGCTCCAAATGCACGCGTTTATCGACCAGTCTGGCAATGTTCTTTCTTGCTATGGTACCAACCTTTTTCAAGACCTGCCCGTTTTTACCAATCACGATTCTTTTTTGGCCTTCACGCTCAACAATGATCAACGCGTGTATTTCAATACGATCCTCTGATTCCTCGTATTTCTCTATATTCACCGCAATCGCATGTGGCAGTTCCTGCTCTAAAGACTGAATTAATTGTTCTCTAACCATTTCTGCACTATGAAAGCGCATCGGGCGATCCGTAATAGCATCCTGTGAGTAGACAAAATCTCCTTCCGGAATACATTCGATCACTTTGTCCAATAAATAGTCAACCGACTTCTCATCAAAGGCCGATACGGGTATAACCTCAGCCGTCGGCAACTTTGCTTGCACCTTCTGTAAAAAAGGCAACAAAGCCTCCTTACTTGCCAGAATATCGATTTTATTGATGACTAACATTACAGGTGCATCCAACTCGTTCAGTTTATTGAGCACCAAATCATCTTCAGATGTCCACCTGTCTGCCTCAACCACAAAAAGTACTAAATCATTGCCATGAATACTAGCTTGCGCAGTACGATTAAGTTTCCGATTTAACAGTCTTTTTTGCTGGCGATGAATGCCCGGAGTGTCGACAAAAACAATCTGTAGATCGGCACCGCTGAGTATGCCAAGAATTCGATTTCTGGTTGTCTGCGGCTTATTAGCCGTCGCAGCTAAATGCACGCCTAAAAATTTATTCAGTAAAGTTGACTTACCAACATTGGGCCGCCCGATAATGGCAACATAGCCGCACCGCGTTTTTTTGTCAGGCATTAAATACCTGTTCCAGTGCTTTTTCCGCGGCTAACTGCTCTGCTTTGCGCCTACTGTTACCACTCGCTGTTGTCATTACATCCATACTGCTAATTGTACACGTGACCGAAAATTCCTGCTGATGCGCCTTACCCGTCGTTCCAACCAACTCGTACACTGGTATAACCTGACTTCTGGATTGTAGCCATTCCTGAAGTCGCGTTTTTGGATCCTTAAGTGTTTGTGGGTCCGGCGGAGATGCAAGTCGGCTGGCATAAATAGCCAATATATATTCTTGTGCTACGGTGAAACCGCTTGACTGATAGACTGCGCCGATAAGGGCTTCTACCGCATCTGCCATGATAGAACGACGTCTAAAGCCTCCACTTTTTAACTCTCCTTCTCCCAGATTGAGGTGCTCACCCAACTGGCTTTCTTCGGCTATATCAGCCAGTGTTGAACCACGCACGTACCAGGCACGCAATCGTGAGAGTTCTCCCTCTCGAGCATCTGGAAATAGTTGAATCAACTCATTTGAGATGACCAGATTTAAGACACTGTCTCCAAGAAATTCGAGGACTTCGTTATTATTGCTACCCACGCTTCTATGGGTAAGCGCTTGCTTGAGAAGGTCTGGTTGCGCTAACTCAGTCTCAAGTACAGATAACA
>CALISW010000192.1 GCA_938041655.1 uncultured Thiotrichales bacterium
GATTGGGCAATCTCCGACTGAAACGAGAGTGGACCCATGATCGCCGCTAATTCAAAAATCGCGGTTTGAATGCTGTCAACATCCGAGACTGTGCCTGTGTTAAACAACTTTAGGCTTGACGCATTAGACGTCTCATAGGAAAGCGCAGCTGACTTGGTGTTTAACTTGTTATCATCACTGGTAGAGCGTGAACCGTAACTGGCGCCCACATGAACCACTCTATCTTTCTCCATAATCGGAGCAAAGGAAGCACGCACTCCAAAACCACTACCTTCATCAACATTCGAGCTGCCGCTAGAGATTGAGTCACCAAACAGGCCTCCCTTCACATGCCAATTATCACCTTTTGCTTTTACTGTTGCACCAATCACTCGATCAAAAAACGGCACCGTCAAGGCGGTGACTAATGAACGCTCAGTAAACATAATGTCATTAGAGCTTTCTTCAATCTCCATACTCACAGCATGCTTTTGATTACCCACAGTGAGTTCATACGGACCCTTGAAACCGTTATAGGTCAGATAGACATCTTTCATACTCACCTTGTTGCCGCCGAGATCCGCTTCAATTTTGTATTTAAAATCACTATTCGCCTTTCCACTGAGATAAATGCGACCTCGTCTGATTTCTGTGCCATCTACCGCCTCAACGCCACCAGCCAGATCGCTGTCACCAGAGTGACTGAAAACATCCGCGTGAATACGACCGCCCACAGTCATGGAAAAGTCGCCATCGGCGCTTTTAACCACGATGCCGGAATTACCGACGTCAACAGAGGCTGATTTTTCAGCCGCTGGTTTGGCCTCTGCTGCAACACGCTCTAACAGTGGCTTTGCTTCTTCTTCAGTCAAGATGCCTTTTTTGACTAAAGTCTCGATCAAATCAGTGTTTGAGTCCGCAATAGAGTGGGTACTCAGCACTAACAAAAAAGCTGCCAGTATCAGTGTCTTTAAAAACTCAGGTGATTTGTACATTATGTTTTTCCCCATACAGGTTTGTTATCGTGAGCAGACCTTAATCACAGAATGTGACATTTATATGACAAAAGGATGACTTTATTTAAATTTGATGAAGATCTGATTACTGATTGGACAACTAGTTGACATGCATCCGGATCAGCCAACATCGCTAATCAAACAAGTGTCATTTTTTTGTCACATAACTGTCATCTTTGTGAAACATAATTGCTGTACAAATACTGCGCTGCCTTGAAATACAGACAGCTAGAAGAAAAATTGATCAACAAAATTATTAATTTACCAAGGGATATCATGAAAAAACTACTCGTAATATGCACTGTCTTGTCGCTGCTGATCGCCTGCAGTGACAATTCAAATGACAATCAGGCTAGCACTACTGCGACCGCTACCGGCGCTGAGACAACTGTTGCTTCGGCTCCGGTAGAAACAAGCAGTGCAAAACCAACAGCAACAAACAGCGGTCGCGATGTCATTAACATCGTTGGCTCTTCTACGGTTTACCCGTTTTCTACGGTAGTGGCAGAACGATTTGGCAAGACTACCAACTTCAAGACGCCAAAAATTGAGTCAACCGGTACTGGTGGCGGCATGAAACTGTTTTGTTCGGGTATTGATATTAATACACCTGACATCACCAATGCGTCTCGTCGCATCAAAGCGTCTGAACTGCAAATGTGTCAGGACAACGGGGTTACCGGTGTCGTCGAAGTTCTGATCGGTTATGACGGTATCGTGCTTGCGAACTCCAGAGAAACCGAACAACGTTCGCTCAGCTTGAGAGATATTTATCTGGCGTTGGCCAAGCAAGTTCCCGCTCCTGATGGTAGTGCAACACTGGTAGAAAACCCCTACACCACCTGGCAAGAAATAAATCCGGAGCTACCTGCTTTGAAAATAGAAGTGCTTGGCCCCCCACCGACATCCGGTACACGCGATGCATTTGCTGAGCTTGCACTGGAAGGTGGATGCAAAACCTTCGACTTTATCGAAGCCATGAAAAAGGCAGACAAAAATCAATATAAAACTGTTTGCCACACCGTGCGTGAAGATGGTGTCTATGTAGAGACGGGTGAAAATGACAACCTGATCGTTCAAAAACTGCAAGCCAATCCTGACGCTCTGGGTGTGTTTGGATTCAGTTTTCTCGATCAAAATTCGGACGTAGTGCAAGGCTCATTGATCGACGGATCTGCACCGGAATTCGAGACTATCGCCTCAGGCGATTACTCGATTTCACGCCCACTGTATTTCTATGTGAAAAAAGCGCACGTCGACTCTGTACCGGGTATGGTCGAATTCTTAACAGAATTCACGAAAGAAAGCGCGGTAGGTGATGAAGGCTATCTGACCGACAAAGGTTTGATTCCTCTGGCATCGGAACTCAGAAATAAAGTTCGTTCTGATGCCACGTCATTGGCCGATCTTGCGCTATAATTAATTACAATTATTTGCCAATATTAAAGAGGCTGTATTCAGCCTCTTTTTTTGCGCTAAACAGACATTGGCGATAGCGAAGCATCTAACGAGACATAAATGCAAATTCTACTAATTATCACAGGCATGGCTTGATTATGACGCCCAACTCTTTATTACTGGTGGTCTGCTTACTCGCTGTGATCAGTTTTGTGATTGGTCGTAACCGCTCTCTGACAGCCGCTGAAAATGCAGGTGGCCGCTCGAGTTTGCATTCATTGCCGCAATATTATGGCTATATGACCGCCATCATGTGCGCCATACCGGCACTGATTTTGCTTTTCTTGTGGGTAGCACTGGAGCCAGGGATTATCAATCGAGCACTGATGAACTCGCTGCCATCCGATATACAAGCCATGAGTAAAGATCAGTTGAGCTTGTACATCAACGACGTCAA
>CALISW010000193.1 GCA_938041655.1 uncultured Thiotrichales bacterium
TCCAGTCAGAGATCCTGAGTATTCTGGAGGGCGAAGGGTATGACATCAGTGCAGGTTTCACAGCGGCTATCGAAGAAATGGCTGCCAAGCCCGAGTTTTACTACGAGGATAGTGATGCCGGGCGCGCACAAATTCTCGAGGACTACCAAACGATTATTAATGAAATCGATGAGGGCATGAGTGAATATTTCACAATGCGTCCCAAAGCGGGTATCGAGGTAATTCGAATACCTGAATTTAAAGAGAAAACCTCGCCAGGTGCCTACTATGAATTCCCGGCAATCGATGGTTCACGCCCCGGTCGATTCTATGCCAACCTGTATGACATCAAGGCCACGCCTAAGTACGGGATGCGCACTCTCGCATATCACGAAGGAATACCTGGGCATCATTTTCAGATTGCAGCGAATATGGAATTGAAAGGTTTGCCCTTGTTCCGCAAGATCCCGATATTTACTGCATACACAGAAGGGTGGGCCTTATACACGGAACAACTGGCATGGGAGATGGGTTACCAGGACGATCCATTCGATAACATTGGGCGACTTCAAGCAGAGCTGTTCCGTGCCGTCAGGTTGGTGGTTGATACCGGTATCCATGCCAAGCGCTGGACCCGCGAAGAAGCCATTCAATACATGATGGATAATACCGGTATGCCCGCATCTGATGTGATATCGGAGATTGAGCGCTACATAGTCATGCCTGGTCAGGCTACCGCCTACAAAGTCGGCATGATGAAAATTCTGGAAGTCAGGGAAAAAGCCAAAACAGCGTTGGGTGAGAAATTCAACTTGCGCGATTTCCATGACGTGGTGTTAAGAAATGGTGCAGTGCCGCTGGATATTCTGGAGCGATTGGTGGATCAGTATATTGAGGAAAAGAGTGCTTAATTGACTCAGGCTTTTTTCTTTTTCCGAAGAATTAAAGCCCAATGGATCGTAATTGTTTTGTGAGAATTGTTGTTATTGAGGAATTTTCTAAAAGATGATCATTATCATCTCTTCGATTTGGAGAATGATTAACTGAAATTTCATCACTTAAAATATTAACAGATATTTTGGGATCTAATGACAGCTCCAAATTGATATTTAATTCATTAATGAGCAAAGTGAGTCACACGACTTGTTAAATATAATCCAGCTCTGGATGTTGATCGATCAGGTCGATCAAATCTGCTGTAGTTTCTTGGGCTTGCGCGTCTGATTTTGCCACTGCCTTTTTGAATTTCAGGTAGATGTCATAGACTTCAGTATTACCATCTTCACGTTCGACGATAAAAAATGGCGCGCGATCAACGTTGTATTGTTGTGCGAGGCGCAGACCTTCACTTTCTGGCGCACGTTCATCGGCAATGATTATTTGATCAATGCTGTCGAACAGGTCATCTTCCAACAGGCGCTGATTCACTTGCGCACATTTTTTACATAACTCTCCGTCAGCGAGTATTTTTTTGACGAAGATGACATTTTTTATGGGGGCTTTCATTGTCCAGATACTCATGCGCTGACTGTTTTAACAGGAATGGCGTGCAAACCACATTCTTTTTCGGTCGCTTCTTCCCACCACCATCTACCGCCACGTTCATGTTGGTTGGGTAGTACAGGCCGAGTGCAGGGTTGGCAGCCGATGCTGATATAGCCTTGCTCATGCAATTTGTTATACGGAATTTCGTTGGCGCGGATATAACCCCACACTTCTTCAGAAGTCCAGTTCGCTAAGGGGTTGGCTTTTAGCAAACTGTGTTCTTCGGTCGAGAAAGCCTTGTCATATTGAACGAGTGGCACATCGGCACGGGTATCAACACTCTGATCACGGCGTTGACCCGTGATCCATGCACCAATGCTGCCAAGTTTGTTACGTAAGGGTTGGACCTTGCGAACACCACAGCATTCCTGGTGACCATCTTCATAAAAACTGAACAGTCCTTTTTCTTTGACCAGCGCCTGTAGTTTTTCAGCGTCAGGAGAAAGTAGTTCAATCTCTATGTTGTAATGTTTGCGCACTTCTTCTATGAATTGATAGGTCTCCGGGTGCAATCTGCCTGTATCCAGTGAAAAAACGTTGATATTCGGGTTAACCTGTAAAGCCAGATCGATCAGTACTACATCCTCAGCGCCGCTAAACGATATCCAGGCATCATCGGTTTGTTCAAATATCCATTTGAAGGTTTCCAGTGCTGGCAATGTTTCCAGTCTTTTTGCTTCAGCGCTGTAATCTATATTACTCATCGGGATGTGCTCATTAATAGTTAGGTTGATAGTAGTCAGAAATTTCTTCAAAGAACGGCAACAAATCGTCAGCATTGTATTTCTCGTGCGCGCTGATGATATTTGCACCGCAACGTTCAATCATGGCGACATTGTCTTTGCGTGCACCCAACGCAATGATATCGCCGGTGTACTCGAATCTTGTTCGAAGTTGTCGTGTTAACGAGTAAGGTCGACCTTCTTCATAGTTGCTAAAGTCAAATACCAAAGCAGGTGCTTTAGACAGTGTAGGTAGCTGTTCTTCTATATCAGTGTCAGGCTCGAGAGTGATTGCCGCTTCGGGCAGGTCGTAGTCGATAATGGCGCGTTGTTTAATGGCTTGCATAAACTTGCTCCTTGAACGGCTCGATGCCAAGACGGTTGACTGATTGCTGGAAAGACTCATCTTGCTGACGTTGTTCAAGATAGACATTGAGTATGGTGTCCAATGTATCGACCAACTCTTCTTTTTTTACGGCAGGACCCAGGCGCTTGCCCAAAGCAGAGTCGTTTTCAGCAGAACCACCGAGTGTAATTTGATACCACTCTTTGCCTTTTTTATCGACACCGAGAATACCGATGTGCCCGGCGTGGTGATGGCCGCAGGCATTCATGCAACCGGACATTTTCAGTTTAATGTCACCAATGTTGTGTAATTCATCTAAATCGTTAAAGCGATCATTGATAGCCGCAGCGACAGGAATGGTGGTAGCGTTAGCCAGTGAACAAAAGTCCAGACCCGGACAACATATCATGTCATTGAGTGTGCCTATGTTTGGTGTGGCCAGTTCGTGCTTATTTAATTCCAGCCATAATGCGTACAGTTCGCTGCTTCTTACATAGGGAAGAACCAGATTTTGCTCATGGGTCACTCGTATCTCGCCACGACTGAATTTTTCGGATATATCAGCAATCGCTTCCATTTGATCCGAGGTTGCATCACCGGGTGCTTCGCCTTGTGCTTTCAGAGATATAAAGGTCGCGCAATAGCCATCCAGCACATGGGTTTGCTCTACGTTACGTGATATCCATAGATCGTAGTTCTGATCTTTAACAGCAATCGCTTCGATCGAGCTGGACACTTTGGGGCTCTCGGCAGGGTGAGCGAATTGTGCCTTCATATCATCAATTTCTGCTTGTTCAAGCCACAGTGATTGATCCTGTTTTAACAGCTTCCACTCGGCTTCTACTTCTTCTCTAAAGGTTTCAATACCCATAGCGTTAACCAGAATCTTGATACGAGCCTTATATTTATTATCACGACGTCCATGCAGGTTATAAACGCGCAAAATAGCTTCGACATAAGACTTGATGTATTTCTTTTCGAGAAATTCACAGATGACTTTGCCAATGACCGGGGTTCGTCCCATGCCGCCGCCGACCAGTACCTGGAAGCCAACTTCACCATTGTCATTTTTTACTAGACGTAAACCAATGTCGTGCCACTGCACGGCAGCACGATCTTCTTCGGCGCCGGTAACAGCGAACTTGAATTTACGTGGTAGCCAGTTGAACTCCGGGTGAAAAGTGGACCAATGACGCAAGATCTCACAGTAGGGTCGAGGATCTTCTATTTCATCAGTAGCGATACCAGCCAGGTGGTCGGAGGTGATGTTGCGCACGCAATTGCCACTGGTTTGTATCGCGTGCACTTGAACGGTAGCCAGCTCTTCAAGAATGGTTGGTACATCATCCAGCTCGGGCCAATTGATTTGTAGATTTTGCCGGGTAGTGAAGTGTCCGTAGCCTTTGTCATAGGTTCGACAAATATGACCAAACTTACGCATCTGATCAGCATTGACTACGCCATAAGGAATAGCAATGCGAAGCATGTGAGCGTGTATTTGATAATACAAACCATTACGCAGACGTAATTGACGGAACTCATCTTCATCAATTTCTCCAGATTTGAATCGTTCAACCTGACCACGAAACTGGGCAGCTCGTTGCTCAATACTCTGCTGATCAATTTTATTGTACTGGTACATTTCCCACGCCTTTATTTGCTGACTTAATAATAGGTGGGTGTGGAAATAGGCTCAATCAAATTGAACACGTTTATAGAAAATAATACTATTATTCTGTATATTTAA
>CALISW010000194.1 GCA_938041655.1 uncultured Thiotrichales bacterium
ATTCCAGTTTCCATCAGCAGAACCAATGCCTATGCGTGCGTTCAGGATGGTGTAGTCTTCAGTGGCATCTTCAATTTGAACGCCACCAGTGGTTTCGCCGGTGTAGTTAATGTCTCCACCAACATTCATCATCAGGCCATTCGCTAATGACCATTCATAGTTTGCACGAGCGCTATACGATAGATCAGGAGACTGTGCTAATTCACCACCAGATCCGTCACGGAATACGATGTTTGGCCAGGCACTGGCCGCACCGTCTACTGCAGTAAATTTATCAACTTTGGTGTCGAGCCATGCTACTGCAAAATTCAACATCAATGCATCTGTTGCCGCCCATTGAATATCAACTTCAGCACCATTAATGGTTGACTCTTCCACATTGGTCAAACCCGATATGTTGCCTACCAATGCTACCGCAATGTCTTGCTCTTGCTTGTCTTTGTAGTCGTAGGTAAACGCGGCTGCGTTGAGTTGCATTCTGCCATCTAGAAGAGTGGTTTTGGCGCCGATTTCCAGCGAGGTTAGTTCTTCTGGTCGATAAGAATTTAATTGACGGGTCGTGTTAGAGTTCGCACCGTTAAAGCCACCTGACTTGAATCCTTGAGAAAGTGTGGCGTAGAGAAGCACATCATCACTTAGTGAGTAATCAAGACCAATTTTCCCCATCCACTTACCCGTATCGATAGTTTCCTGATAAAGCGGGAAAGCATCGTTTGCATTGGCTGTGCCTAACAAGGGGGCAAAGAATGTAGGTGAGGCAGGGTCATCATCGATCGTACCGCAATCACCAGGGCCGAGTGTTGAACCAAACAGCAGGTTCAGGAATGCGCCCAAGCTGCCGTCATCGGCAACTTCGGTACAACCACTCCACTCACGTTCTTCATCGGTATAACGTGCACCAAGGGTTAAGCGCAGCGCATCGGTGAATTGCCATTCAACATGGCCAAAGATAGCGGCTGATTCAGTCTTCTGACGATACTTGGTGTCCAACTCCACTATGGGTGCGAGCACAAATGGTGCGGCGTTGAATGGGATGGAGCCTGTTCCGAAAATCGAGTCTGACATGAAGTAGTGATAATACTCGTCCATATCATCCTGCGAATAATAAATACCTGCTATCCAGTTCATGTTTTCTGTTTCACCACTGAGTCTTACTTCTTGTGAGAATACGCTCAGATCGGTGGTGTTGATGTTGCTCGAATCATTGTAAAAACCACCATCCCAGTCATTGGCTTCTACGCGATCAAACTGATCATAGCCAGTTATCGAAGTGAGTGTGTAAGCACCCAACTCAGCCTCGATCTTGGCAGAGAATCCGGCGAGTTGGTTGTCACGCTGTGGACGCAGATCAAAGGTTCTGCCGGTAATTGGGCTGGTATAGCTGTTAGTCCAGTCGGCGGCTTCATTGTCTCCGGTTGAGTACCAGGGTGGCGTTTGGCCAAAGTTGGATCCTGTTGGAAGAATATAGTCTGCTAGTTGTCGATACGGGTTGGAAAATTCCGGTTCTCCGATCAGGGTGCCATTGTAGGCTGTTTGAGCTTTATTGTCTGACTGGTCATCGATGTAGTGAACGTTAAGCATCATGCTGGTGTTCTCAGAGAGATCAATGTCGAACAAGGCACGAACTGCGGTTGCGTCTTTTTCGCCGAGCTCATCATCACGAGTCAGACTTTTCTGCCAACCTTCTCTAGAGCTAGTATGTTTAAAGGCCAATCTGCCGCGCACGCTATCCGAGATAGGGCCGCTAACAAAACCTTCGAGGTCGATGGTCTCATAACTGCCAATGCCGAACCGTACACCGCCTTCAGCTTCATCAGTTGGTTTGTTGCTGACGAAATTGATCTGTCCAGCAGTAGTGTTGCGACCGTACAAGTCTCCTTGTGGGCCTTTAAGTACTTCAACACGCTCAACATCAAATAACATGCCGCGGCTCATGACTGTGTAGGGTATGGCTACTTCGTCGAAATACAGGCCAACGGTAGAAGAGGCTGCGGTCGAATAATCCTGAAAGCCAACGCCACGAATCGTATACAGAGGTACGCCGGTCGCAGCGGTATCGTTAACTGTCAGGCCCGGTGTAAAGCTGGCAAGGTCTTCTGAAGCGAGTACACCCAGTGCTTGTAACTCATCGCCACTAAATGCGTTGACGGTGATACCAACATCATTCACGCCTTGTTCACGCTTTTGTGCGGTGACTGTTATTTCTTCCAGTTCTGCTAGTGCGATGTTAGAAAGGATGCTGAGTAATATACCCGAGCATATAAGTGATAGTCTCAATTTCATTTTACTTCCCTCATTTTGGCGTGACTTTATTTTTTTAGATACACTATTACCATATATAGTATAGCAACATGTGTCGATTTGTATTTGGCATCGAGTGCATGTTGCTTGTACCAGAATGAACTTAAATGGATTAATTGTCCTGCATTTCATTTTAGATATTGATCATTTAATACTCACGTAGAGGCTGATAAATGCTTGAAAAATTTAGTGCATGGATTGTCAAGATTGTAGATAGGTATTTACCCGACCCGTTTGTATTTGCCATTCTCATGACTTTCATCGCCGCTGTGCTTGCGTTGTTATTGACTGATTCGACACCTGTTGGTGTTTTGAGCGCATGGGGGGATGGCTTGTCTATGTTGCTTTCGTTTATTTCGCAGATGGCGCTAATGTTGTTGTTTGCTTATGCCATGTCGAGACTGGAGCCAATACCCACGCTATTGAACAAAATAGCTTCTCTTCCAAATACGCCCAGGGCTGCCTATATCACGGCAACTCTATTCACCGGTTTGGTGAGTTATTTTAGTTGGCCGCTTGGGTTGATTCTGGGTTCTTTGTTTGCTCGTTCACTAGGAATTTCGGCGCGAGCAAAAGGGCTTAAATTGCATTATCCATTAGTAGCAGCCGCAGCGTTTGCAGGTTTTATAGTGTGGCATATGGGCTACTCCGCCTCGGCGCCATTGTTTGTTGCTACAGAAGGGAATGCGATGCAGGAACAGATGCAGGGTTTAATCCCGGTCAGTGAAACCATTTTCGCCGGTTGGAATATAGGCATCGCCATAGTCACTTTGATGATGGTTGCGATAACATCAGCATTGCTGCACCCCAAAAATGCAGATGAGATTGAGGAGTGTGAGCAGGGTGTGTATGACTCAGGTGACCTTGAGACTGAGCGAAGCGATCAAGGAGGGCTGGCCGACTGGGTTGAGCATAGTCGGATACCCGTCTTTTGCATGGGCTTGTTGATTTGTGCCTATTTAATGCACTGGTTCATTAGCAAAGGTCTGGTGATTGATTTGAATGTGGTCAACTGGAGTTTTTTGGCGATTGGATTGTTGCTGGCAAAATCCAGTGCGCAATATGCCAAAGCTTTTTATTCGGGCGCAAGGACTGCTGCTCCAGTGATGCTTCAGTATCCGTTTTACGGTGGCATTATGGGAATAATGCTTGGCACCGGAATTATTGCGAGCATTGTGCCGGTATTCACTCGTATTGCTACTGAACATACTTTACCGGTGATTGCTTTTTTTCTTGGTGGTTTAATAAACTTTTTCATCCCATCTGGTGGTGCCCAGTGGGCGGTGCAGGGGCCTGCTTTTGTCGAAGCTGCTCAGGAACTCGGCACAGACTTACCGCTGGTAGTCATGGGTATCGCCTATGGTGATCAATGGACCAACATTATCCACCCGTTCACAGTCATTATTTTCGTTATCATTACCGAGCTAAAAGCACGACAAATCATCGCCTACACGGCGGTCATGTGGTTGGTTTCAACCTTGCCTTTAGCATTAGGGTTGTATTTCGCCAGCGCTTTAGGCTAGCTAAGCTTCCAAGATTTGATCTAGTCTTTGAGTAGTAAGCCATCCGGGCTTGGGGTGTCGATGTCTCGATATATTTTCCATGCGCCATTTTCATTTTTTCTTAGCATGATCAAGTAGTAGTCTGGAGCTTCTACGTCTTTTGGTGTATCGATAACCAGAAAGCGGCCAATTACAATCGCAACGTCTCCGATTACACGTAACTCGTCTACCTGATTAAACATTTCTCGGGTCGAGCCTTCGTAATAATTTTGAGCATAAAAAGCGCGCACACCGTCATGCCCCCGCAATATGGTTTGATCTCTGGTCATGATCAACATGTCGGGATCATGTACAGCAACTACACCGTCGACATTTCCCGCATCTCGAGCGCTGCCCCAATCGGCAAAAACTTGCATTACCGCAGCGATATCTTCTTTTGTGCCTTCCATAATCGGGCCTGATGTCTTTGTGGTTTCTACCTGTACATTGGGGCTGGTTATGCTGGGGGAATCGTTAGTTTGGCAAGCGAATAAAACACTGCAGAGAATTAGTAGTAGACGTAATTTGCAGGTTGACTGCATGTTTTTCACCGGGTTACTTCACGTGAAAGGTTTTGTTAGAGATTGCCCATTGGTCGTTGGCTTTTATCAGTGTGAAGTGAGTGATGAAATTCATGCCAAAAAAACCATTTTCGTTTAGCGTGGCGCGGGCGATAGTGCCATTGCTTTCTAGGTTGCGTAGCTCAGTGTTATAGCTGGCTTGTGAGGCAGGGCTGGCAGGATTTTGTTTTAAAAACTCGTAATAGGGTTCTGGTCCACCATTCAACAGATCTGGTCCCATATAGCCAACCATACTAGCCGCCGGATGAAACGCCTGTTCTAATATCTCAACGTCACTAGCTGCGGAGCCATCGATGTATTTCTGTATCGCTGCCTGTATGCCAGCCTCGTCAGTAGTTGTCTGGGTTGCTTCACCTTTAACAACAAACGATTTGTGCACAATTGACCAAGTGTCGTTTTCATTAAGCAGCATAAAGTGGTTAGTAAAATCTTGGCCAAATAACCCGTCTTCGTCGAGTGTCACAATCGCTACATTGCCATTCACCTCGATGTTTCGAATGGTGGGTTTATAGCTCGCACGCATGGTGTCGTTTGGAGGGTTGTCGATTAATGCTGAGTAAAAGGGTTCGGGACCATCACTCAATAGATCTCGCCCCATGTATCCCACCATGCGGGCCTTGGGGTGAAAGACTTTTTTCAGTAACTCGATGTCGCCTGTTTTTGTGCCTTCGATATAATTTTCTACAACCTTTTGAACAGCGGCTTCAGCCGAATCTGAATTTGTGCTGGTCGCAGCAGTTTTTGTTGCCGCCGCAGTTGTGCTTGCCGCGGTATTGGTGCCTGGCAGTTCATTCACAACAGGG
This sequence comes from uncultured Thiotrichales bacterium, assembly GCA_938041655.1. Lineage (GTDB taxonomy): Bacteria > Pseudomonadota > Gammaproteobacteria > CAZUMV01 > CAZUMV01 > CALIRD01. The sequence continues at coordinate 5,227 of CALISW010000194.1, forward strand.
TTTCCACCAACCACAGACATAACAACTTTAGTATCGCCAACCGCCATAATATCAACCTCAAACAGGTTTTGATCTAGCACGATAAAGTCGGCATCTTTACCAGCTTCAATCGAGCCGGAAGAGTCACCTACCTTATTGGCGATTGCGCTGTTGTGGGTAAAGATTCTGATCGCTGTAGCAAGATCTACTGCTTCTTCAACAAATTCGGTTTTTAACTCAGCTTGATAGGGATCACTACGTGTCACCATGGCTTCTATACCGGGCCAGGGGTTTGCTGTAGGTACTACCGGCCAGTCCGATCCATAACTAACGACAGCGCCGGAGTCATAAAGAGTTTTGACTTGCCATTGAGGGATTCGATCGCCAAACCAGGCTTCCCATGTCAGGCCGGGTATCGGATACCAAATGATAGGACACATCTCTGCCACAACATTTAATTCTTTGAAGCGGGCAACATCATCTGGATGAATCATCTCTGCATGTGATACTTCGTGTATTACATCAGAGACTCCATTGGCCTCACGTGCCGCTTCAAATGCATCCAAAGCAGCACGCGCCGATCCATCACCTGTAGCATGTATTTTTATCGAAAGTCCTTGTTTGTCGAGTTCGACGACATCTTTAATTAACTGATCCGCTGGAATCATAAGCTCACCACGATGATCAGGTCCGACTACATCGTTCGGCTCATAGGGATCGATAAGTGCCGAGGTATAAGTCATAGGCACGCCATCAAGCATGATCTTGACGAAGTCGGTATCGATCATCTCGTGTTTGAATTTATCGCGACTAGCAATCAAATCTTTTTCATGTTGATGTGATTTGGCCCAGGCACTTTTCCATGTCAGATTGGTTTTTACCCTGATTGGGAGTTGGCCGGTGTTTGCGAGTTCCTGATATGCCGCCATGTTCGAGTCAGTCACAATGGCATCTTTAATTGTGGTAATTCCATACTGTTTTATTTCGTTCATAGACCAAAGCAAGGCATTGGTTTCTTCATCCAGGCTGTATGGAGGAAGTTCATGACGTTTACTGTATGCAGCGTTGTCATAGAGCAAGCCAGTAGCTTCTCCAGAATCAGCGTCTCGTTTAATAACGCCGCCAACTGGATCAGGCGTTTCGTTATCTACGTTGAAGCGGTTTAGTGCGTCGGAATTTACCCAGGCGTGGTGTACCGACCAGTCCATCAGGAAGACCGGGTTGTTGGGAGCGATTTCGTCAAGAATTTCTTTTGGTTTTTTGGGGTTGTTGACGAAATAGCCTTCATTCCATTGGCCGCCTCTAATCCACTCGCCTGGAGCTGCTTCAGCAACGCAGCCTTTGAGGATTTCAAGAACCTCGTTTAGATCATTAGACAGAAAGCTGCACTCCAGAGTTCTGGATATACCGGCATCAGCAGGGTGGATGTGAGTGTCGTGTATACCGGGCATTAGCATGCGTCCACCCAGATCAACCATTTTGGTGGTAGCGCCAGCTAGTTTTAAGACCTCGTCATTACTGCCTACAGCGACGATCTTGCCGTCAGTTACAGCGATGGCTTCTGCCCAGCTATTGATGGCATCTACGGTATAGACTTTTCCCTGGTGGTAAATGCTATCGGCGGATTCATCAATAATGATTGCATTGGTTTCTTGTTCTGTTGTACTTGTATTGTTAGATGCACTTGATGCAGCTACATCGTTTCGTGCTTCGGGTGCAGTAGCATTATTATTGTTGTCACTGCAGGCTATGATGAGCATGGCGCTGGCTAGTACGAGAAATACGTTTTTCATGATTGGTCTCCCTTAGAAATAATCATGGTGTGTCTCCATGATTAATAAGTTTACATGTTTTGTCTTGTTTGTGGGTGTCGAGGCATTGTACGAGTGCGAACTGCATTGCTGGTTCTAGTGGACGATTAGTTAGTAGAATCCTGTTTTCTCTGTTCGAAATTGGCCAGCCAGCAGATCAGGTTTTTACGTTGATGCTCATCGCGAATACCGGCGAATGCCATACTGGTTCCGGATACGACTGTCATAGGTGCTTCAAGATAGGTGTTCAGGCTATCTTCGTCCCAGGTAATTTCAGCCTTTTCCATGGCTACACTATAAATGAACCCGGAAAGTGTCCCCGACTCTCTGCCGAACAGGCCTTTTAATGAAGGGCCCAATGGCGGGTTTTCTGTATCTGGTTGACCATGACAGGCAGCACAAATTCCATAGACCTTTTTAGCTAGATCAATATCGCAAGTCTCAGCAGACAGCACAGAGGTGGTGAATGTCAGTGTTAATAGCGACAAGCTTAATCTGAATAGTGTTGATTTCATTTTGATGTGCTGATCGAGCCAGAGCCGTTATCAGTGCCGAGGTATACAGTTTCACTAGCGCTGGGAAGATAAGTAATATCAGTAGTGATTTCACCTGATGCATTGCTCCATTTCCCTGTGCCGCCGGTGATGGTGTATACATTTTTTTCGCCGCGTGTGCTAACGGTGACATACAGGTGATGATCTTCGCTGTCTCGCCAGATGCATCTTCCGGTGCCGACGGTTCCTGCGCTGGAGCCAAGTTCATCAAAACCCAGACAGTCTATAGAAACCTTGACTGTGTTTTTTTTATCGTAGGATGTTAAGACCGAGGCGCCTTTAACCTCATAAACAAAAGCGCTGGATTTTTCTCCAGTGGTAATCGAAGGGCTGGCTGTAGCGTGAAACCCACCTGCCAAATTGTACGCTGTTGTTTCTGCGACTAGCACAGGGGTAAAGAGTGATAGTGTGAAAACAGCAATCAGATTTTTCATGCAGTGGTTACTCCCAGTTTAGTGTGCACGGCTTGTGCTACCTGGGCTCCCGATTCAATCGCGCCATCTATGAAACCGCGCCAGCCATCGGCAATATCAGCATTGGCAAACTGAATGTTACCTTCAGGGCGTTGTAGCTCAGCTAAAGCTGATGTCAGCATGCCTTTTGGATACATACACCAGGTACCTTTGGACCATGGGTCAAGATTCCAGTCGTAACCGAATGTTTCCAGTACTTCTGCTTCTGGTAAATATTGTTTTACAGCAGCTTCTACAGCGATGGGGTTGTTGATATCCAACAAGTCAGGACTGGCACCAAAGCCACACAAGACCTGATCAGCTTCGTCAGCTGAGTCATATTCAGTCCAGAGAAAACACAACGGCATGTCTTGAGTGCCATTGCCAAAGAATTTTGGAAACTTGCCTTTGACCTTGGCATAAATTTTAGTACCTGAACCAGTGTGGCCTTCATTGAACGCGCTGGTTTTGACCGGGGAAAGTGCCGGGCTGAATTCAATGTCTTTGCACGTGTTTAATGGCACTGCCATGACCACTTGTTTGGCTTTAAATTGTTCCTCGCGATTGGTGGTTACAGTTACCGTGCCGTTGCTCTGGGAAACTTTAACAGCGGCTGAACCGAGTTTAGTGGTCGCTCTGTTGTCCGCCTGCATTTTATCTGCCAGAACTTTGGTGCCGCCTTTGAGTTTGAAGCGGCTGAGGTTATCCCACATTACCCATTTGTCATGTCCACCTAAAGCTACCCAGCGTAGTTGATCAAGATAGCTTGAGTTATACGAATTGGAGTGGCCATTGATGCAGGCAAACGCATGAAACAATTCTTTCTGTAGAGGGTTGAGATCGAGTGAGTCGATCACTTCACCAGCAGATTTCTGATCAAGTTGGTCTGTATCTGCAACTTTTAAAGGATCAAACGGATGAGGGTACTGAGCTCGCGATGGCGCGTAAAACTGGTCGTAGGCAGGGACCATCATGCCCCAGTAATCATCAGGGCTACCATTAACCGGATTACCATTTTCAAACCAGATGATTTCTTCAGAAGCCGCTGCGGCTGACTCTTCAACTTCAAGATCGTAACGCATCTTTTCGGCCCACACCGAAGGTTGTCCTGAACCAAACCAGGTGCCACCCATATCAGTTTGGTGATCTGCAAATTGCGTGGTAAAGGTGCGACCACCAATGCGACCACGGGCATCAAGCATTAAGACATTGTGACCATTTCTGCTCAGGTCTCTGCTGGCCGTGAGGCCGGCAAAACCAGCACCAACTACAATGACGTCATACAAAGTTGATTCTGATGCGGTGTTATTCTCGAGGTTGGCAGGAGTGTCAGTTGGTGTTGCGCAAGCTGTTACAGCTCCGGTAGCAACGGTTGCAGCAGCGCCTTTAATAAACTCTCTTCTTTTCATGATGTTCCGCCTGATGTGAATTAACCCTCAAGCATTATTAAACGCTCTTGATTGATAATGCAATTACTTCTTGCTCGTGGCTGGCTCTGTCAGCACTTTTCCAGAAGCTGTCCATTGGTCAAGAATCTCAAGTGCAAGATCTGCAAACTCCTGGTCATTGATATGTGCTTCCAGCTCGTGCAATTCGATGTTTTCATTCAGCGATTGTTTTATTTCCTGTGCGAAATCTATTAGTCCTTGCTGGTCTTCAAATGGGCCACCTTCTTTATCCCATTCGTCAATACCTGCGAGTGGCATGATGAATGCAGTAGGTCCTTTGGCAGTGTTCAGTTTTTTAGCTATTACTTTTGCTACCTGTACGCGCTCAGCTGGACTGATTTTGGCGCAGGCAATTAATCGGTTGTGGGTGTAAATCTCACGGTCTTTGAAAGTATCAGGTACTTGAGCCCAGGTGCATAGATCAACCAGAGTGACGCCTCCTGGAGCAATAATCTGTGGCACAGCAGAAGCGCCTGCCGCTTCGAGTCTGTTACTGCCGGATGACATTGGTGAGCTGAAGACAGCATCGCAGACTTCAATAAGAGAGAAATCCATTACGGCAGCGAACTGATTTTTGCTGGCGAGCGATTCCAGTGCACGCCCACCCATACCGGTTGTATGAAACACAGCCAGATCAAAGCCTCTTTTTTCCAGCTCTGGCTTGATGAGTTTCATGTACTTCAGGGTTGAACTGCCGAGTGAACTCATGCCAATCAGTGGTTTGTCTTGTTGTAAAGGTTGCGCTGATTTGGAGGCGCCGACGACAGCACCTGCCGCTTGCCTGAGTACCGCTTCGCACACCGGGTTGAGTCCATACAGCCCGCCAGCCCACAAGATCATCATCAGGTCTGCAGGAATGCGTTCGGGTGGAATGATTGCTGAGAAGGCGACGGTCGAAACAATAAACTTGGGAAAGCCTAGCGGAAGCGCGCTGGCAACATCCAGCGCCAGGTCTGTTGCCATGGATCCGCCGATGGATAACATGCCATCTATTTTTCCGGCCTCAGCGAGTTGCGCAGCAACTATAGACGCACCTTTTGCCTGTTCAATCATTGCTTCATGTTCATTTCCCAGGTCGATGATGGCCTGGTTGGTAGTGTTGCCAGCGGCAGCTACATCATGTTTTGTAACTTCCGGTGTAAACGGTGGGTCGCCCAGCACACCAACATCCATCATGGTGCAGACAGCGCCTGCTGATTCTATTTCTGTTTTAAGATAGAGGAGCTCATCGGCTTTGGTGTCGGCAGTGCCAATCACCAGTATGTTGGGCTGAGTCTTCACTGTGCCGAGCCTAATGCGTGATCGAGAGCATGCACTATTGTTTGTGTTTCCAGTTTGGAAACAATCAAAGATGGCGAAATAATAATTTTGTTGCCGGAGACTCTGATCATTACACCAGCTTCATAGGCACCATCAAAGATTTTTGACATGGTGGTTTTGTCCATGGCTTCTTTAGTGCTGCGGTTGCTGACAATTTCCAGTGCCAGCATCAAGCCGATTCCGCGCACGTCACCGATTATGTCGTATTTCTTTTGCAGGTTAAGACACTCTAGCATCAGTTCGTTGCCACGGTTAGTGGCGTTGGTTGCCACCTCAAGCCTTTTCATTTCTTCCAATGTTGCCAGCGCAGCGGCAGCACCAACAGGGTGGGCAGAATACGTATACCCATGGCCGATAGCGCCGGTAGCATCTTTGTTATTCTCAAACGTTTCTGCAATCTGGTTTGAGAGCATGGTGGCTGCAAAGGGAAAATAACCGTTGGTGATCGCTTTGGCAGAACAGAGTATGTCTGGTTTGACGCCCCATAATCGAGAGCCTGTCCAGGCCCCGGTTCTACCATAGGCAGTGATGACTTCATCGGCAATCAACAGCACGCCGTGACGATCGCAAATTTCGCGTACTAATGGCATAAAGCTTTTATGTGGAGGGATTATTCCGCCTGCACCTAGCACCGGTTCCATTATAAATGCAGCAACTGTGTCAGCTCCCTGAAACTCAATCTCAGCTTCTAATAGAGCAACGCAACGTTGTGCTAATTTTTCGGGGTCAGTTTCATCAAAGGGGTTACGATAAGTCCACGGAGCGGGGATATGAAAGCAGCCCGCGAGCATGGGTTCGTAGTTGCGACGGAATCTTGCATTACCATTAATAGAGGCGCCGCCAAAATGTGTGCCGTGGTAGCCCTGTTTGAGGCTGATGAATTTAGTGCGTTCTTTATCGCCTCTAATCCGGTGGTACTGGCGAGCAAGACGCAGGGCGGTTTCAATCGAGTCTGATCCACCGGAGCTGAAAAATGCGCGGCTTAAGCCATCTTCTGAAAACCACTCACTTAAAACATAACTTAGCTCGATTGCGCTTTCATGTGAGGTACCTGAAAACGAGGTGTAGTAAGGCAGGGTCTGCAACTGCTGTTGCATCGCGGTTTTGATTTTTTGATTGGAATAGCCAAGATTAACGTTCCATAAACCGCCGACGGCATCGAGTACGGTTTTGCCGTTGCTGTCGGTCAAGTTTACGCCCTCTGCAGAGGTAATTATTTTTGGCGGGTTGGCTAGCATATCTGCGGGGTGTGCCATGGGGTGCCAAAAATGCTGCGCATTATGTTTTTCGAAAAATTCAGCGTCACGCATGTGGTGCTCCGGTATTCAGTAATTTAATTAATAGGTTTTGTGCATTTGCATAACTGGCTTGCGGGTTTTGTACGTCAAACCAGACAGTGTTGAGATTTACTTTATTAGCGCCTTCAATGTTTCGCATTTGGTCATCGACAAAGACGCAATCAGTGGCATCTTCGTTTAGTTCTGTGAGACACATTTCATAGGCTCGTGCTTCTGGTTTAAGGATGCCAGTGTGGGTTGCATCTACAATCACCTCAAACTCATTGAGTAAGGGCAGCTTGCTGCGAAATTCGCTGCCGTAAAAAAGATCAAGCTCATTGGAAAGGATGGCCAGGCGCACCTGGTTTTTTTTACACCAGGCTATGATTTTTTTTGCTTCAGGCCTGATCACCGCATCCGGATTCGCCCCACGAGCTGCAATGACAAATTCTGACATGTGCTGCCAGTTTTGATTTACCAGCGTTGCCACTTCGGCAGTGCGTGCTTCCCAGTAGTTTCTCTCGGTGATTTTATTTTGTTGCATTTCTCGCCAGAGCGGGTCGTTTTCAGGGTCGAATGGGCCGAGCCAATTCAGCGTGCCCGGGCTTAAGCCCAGTGCTTCTTCAGTCAGCTTATGTGTTTCAAACAAAGTGCGGGAAATGACGCCACCAAAATCTAATACCAGCGTGGTCACTACGAGACATCCTTATATGCGTTGGCTTGACCACCGATTGCATCCGTCATGTTGGCGGCAGCAGCGAGAACCTGTTTAGTAATAGATTTGATGCTTGATGCTGTAAAGCGGGTTGAGGGGGTGGCTACCGAGATGGCGCCGACAGCGTGTTTGCTTTGATCAAAGACCGGTGCAGCAATACTGCAAACATCAGCCTCATAGAATCCAGTATTAATAATGTAGCCATCACTACGAGCAGTTTTCAATAGTTTGTCTAATTGCTTGCGTTGAATTGGCGTGTTTTTAGTGAAGATGGTTTTGGGTTTATCCAGCATTCGTTCTATAAACTCATCAGCACTGAAAGCAAGAATGACCAAGCCACTGCTGGTTGCATGCAAAGGGAAGTGCTCTCCTGCAGACATAGTGACTCGATTGGCGTGTTCACTTTCATGCACGGCGATATTGGCAATTTGTTCGCCGGCCAATAAACCGAAATGCGCCGTTTCCCCGGTTGACTCAGCCAGACTCGCAAGTATCGTTTTAGCAATTGAGCGCATTGGGCGAGAGTCTTCACGTAGTTGTGCCAGCGATAGCAGGCCGGGCCCGAGACGATAATCACGATTCACAGGGTTTTGCTCAATTAATGAGTGCTTCATCAGCGATTGCAGTAGTCTGCGGGTAGTCGCTTTGTCAAATCCATTTAGCTTGGCAATAGCTGTCAGGCCTAATTCATGCTGCTCTTTGCTGAAGCTTTTGAGCAGTTGCATGGCGCGATCAACGGTTTTCACGGCTTTATTCCTGTTGCGATCAAAATAGCGAATGTGTAAAATAATGAATCACTGGTGATAATAATGAACCCGCGGTATATGTCAATAACCCCGTTACATAGTCATGCTTGATCAGACGACCATCGATTCATTAGCTTCGGCGCAGCTTTCTGCCCAACAACTTTTTGTGAACGGTGAGTGGGTGAGCAGTTCTAACACTGACAGTATTGACGTCATTAGTCCTGTTGATGGCAGGGTCATCACAACGATTTCGGCGGCAAATGAAAAGGATGTTGATGATGCGGTAGCGGCTGCTAAAATCTCATTCGATCAAGGTGTATGGGCTAACACCGATCCAGCTGTGCGCAAGAATGTGCTATTGAAATTTGCTGATTTGGTAGATGCAGCTGCTGCTGAGTTGGCGGTGCTTGGGGTGCGAGACAATGGCACTGAAATTAGTATGGCTTATAAAGCAGAGCCTAAAAGTTGTGCCGCTACGATTCGTTTCTACGCTGAATCTATTGACAAAATCTATGGCGAGATAGCCAACACAAAAAGTGATGTGGTCGGTTTGATCGAGCGAGAGCCGGTTGGTGTGGTTGGTGTGATAGTGCCTTGGAATTTCCCATTAATGATTTCTGCATGGAAGTTTGCTCCTGCGTTGGCGGTTGGCAATTCTGTGGTGATTAAACCCGCCGAGACTGCGTCCTTGACGTTATTAAAGCTGGCCGAGATTGCTGTCATTGCTGGCATACCTGCAGGCGTCTTTAACGTGATTACTGGATATGGTCATGAAGCCGGGCGGGCGTTAGCGCTAAATAACAACGTTGATGTGTTGGCGTTTACCGGTTCTGGTGTGGTCGGTAGGAAGCTGCTTGAGTATTCAGCGCGTTCCAACATCAAGCCGGTCTATCTGGAGCTGGGGGGCAAGTCGCCGAATATTATTTTCTCCGACACGGCAGATATTGAGAAGGCAGCCAAGGCAGCGGCAAATGGAATCTTTCGTAACAACGGACAAGTATGTGTTTCAGGTTCGAGATTATTGGTCGAGCGAAACATCTATGAGCAAGTAGCCGAACGAGTCAGTGAGTACGCCAACGAGTATCAAGTGGGGAATCCGCTGAGTCTGCATAGTGACATCGGTGCGATTAATAGTGCCGAGCAACTGGATAAGAATTTAACGTATGTGAAAAGTGGTGCTAAGCAGGGAGCAGAGTTGCTGAGTGGCGGCGATCGTCTTCATGAAGGCAGTGGAGGTTACTATATGTCACCAGCAGTATTTAGCAATGTTACCAATGATATGAAGATCGCCCGTGATGAAGTGTTTGGTCCATTGTTAGGGATTATTCCTTTTGATGATGAAGAGCATGCCACTGCTATTGCCAATGATAGCGATTACGGTCTGGCGGCCGGGGTATGGACCTCTAATTTGGCGCGTGCTCATCGAATGGTGAAGGCAATAAAAGCCGGGGTTATCCATGTTAACTGCTATGGGGGTACTAATATAACTGTACCAATGGGTGGTATGAAGCAATCCGGTAATGGCTACGACAAGTCAATACATGCACTGGATAAATATTCCGCGCTGAAAACGGCCTGGATGGATATTAGTTGATGGGGAAGGTAGACTGATGTTGATATTGATCAGAATAATGCGATGACTATGTATCAAAGCTATCCACTGACGGTTGCCAAAAAGGCGGAGCGATTTGACTATTTCAGCAGTCTTGTTGACGAGTTGTTCAGTCCCAGTCAGTGTGATTTAGTTAATACCAATGTTTCCGAATTCAATGGTGAGTTAGAGGCGACCGACCTGGGGCAGGTCAAGATTGCCAAGGTAGGAACTTCAGCATTAACGGTCAACCGCACCAAAAGCCATATTTCTCACCTCACCGACGCTCCTTATCTGGTCAAATTTCAGTTACAGGGCGAATCCTTTTTTACCCAAAGAAATAACGAGATTCATTTAACCCCCGGTGACTTCGTGATCTGCACTACAGCAGAACCTTACAAGCTGCAGTTCACCAGTGATTACCAGATGTCGGTCCTCGCCGTTGCCGAAACATCCATGAACCGATTAATGCGTAATCCCGATAACCTGCTTGGCAAGTGTATGCCTGCGGCTGACCCGTGTTGCGGTTTGTTAAGTAGTTTCGTCAGCTCTGTTGTTGAAAAAATGGCTGATTTACCGGCGCCGATGGCAGAACGCGTTGAAACCAATATTCTGGATTTACTCGGTGGAGTGATTAACTCGCATGGTGAGCAAAAACAAAGTCATCGTCTCAGTGCTACTGAACAAGTAGAAACTATAAAAACATACATTAATGATAATCTTCGTAATAGAAGGCTGGGACCGGTCATGATCGCCGAAGCGATGGGTGTCAGTACGCGCTATATTCACAAGATCTTTGCCAGTCAGCCAAAGACAGTGACACGTTACATTCGGACCAAACGTCTGGAAGGCTGTCACCGTATGTTGGCGCACTCAGATGCTGATTCATTGTCGATTACCGAAATTGCATTACATTGGGGTTTTTACGATTTATCCCATATGACCAGAGCTTTTAGTGAGCAATATCATATGGCGCCAAGTGTCTTCAGGGCTAAATCAATAGCACTAACGACACACTAGAGTTCACTCTGATACAAGTCTCGAGCAAGTATTTGCAAGATTCCTGGTCAGAATAGAAGCACAATGAAGTTGAGTAGTTAATAACAAGCTTGCAAGAGCTGCATACGGAGGAGTGGTTATGAGTAGTTGTAATAGATTGAGGGGAGCTTTACTGGTGTTGTGTTTTGCACCATTGAGCTTGATGGCTGAGAGTGTCTTGGAAGAGATTACGGTAACAGCACAAAAGCGAGAGCAGAGTATTCAGGATGTTGGTATTGCCATCAATGCTTTTTCTGGTGAGCAGATTAAAGCGTTGGGTATTACCAATACCGTAGATATCACACAGCAAATCCCGGGTTTGCAGGTGACTACATTTTCACCAAACTTAACTGCGTTTAATATTCGTGGTGTATCGCAGAATAACTTTACCGATAATCTGGAAGCGCCGATTGCGGTTTACATCGACGGTGCTTATGTTGCCAGTATGAACGCCATCAATGGTCAGTTGTTCGACGTTGAGCGTGTTGAAGCATTGAAAGGGCCACAAGGTACATTGTTCGGACGTAATGCGACCGGTGGTGTTATTCACTACATTACTAAAGCTGCCGATGAGGAAGAGTTAAATGGTTATGCTGAGGTTAGCGCTGCCGAATATGGCAAATTAGTCTTTGAAGGTGCGGTCGGAGGTTCATTCTCTGACACCGTTCGTTATCGTTTGTCAGCACGCCAGGAAGAATCTGATGGGTATATTGAATCTGCTAATTTTCCTGAAGGTAATCCTCTGCCAGCGAGTGGTATCGACCTTGGTGGTAGTGACGGTTACGCCATCCGTGCTGCACTTCAGTTCGATATTGGAGACTCGGGCACGTTTGATCTTAGCCTGAAGCATACTAAGGACGACGGCGTTCCAACGGGTGGCTACAGCTTTTTACCTTATGCCGACTTAAGTAATCCTGATGTATATATTCCACCAGAATTTGAGGATTTTGTAACTAACGTCATTGGTGCTCCTGCAGCGGCAACTGGCGATATTTTCTTCTGCCCCAGTCAGCTGGATTGTTTTACGCCAGTTGATAGTGCAGGACGTACTTTGTTTACCGGTGATCACCCAACTCCGTTTAATCACTTTTCTGATTATGAAGGCTTCATGGATCGTGAAACGAACAGTTTAACCGGTGAGTTTGATGTTGATTTAGACAATGGTATGAATCTGGTCTCTATCACCAACTTTATGGATCTGGATAAGTTCTACACTGAAGACGGTGACGGTATTCCAGTGCCGATTATCGAATTTACGACGGTTTCTGACTACAGCCAGTTCTCACAGGAATTCAGATTGTCAGAGCAGTGTGACAACTTTAACTGGCAAGTGGGTTTGTACTATCTTGATATGGAAACCGATGCAGACGTAATCACAGTGGGTGCTCCGGTTTCTGGTGTCGCAGCGAGTCTGGGCTTTGATCCAACAATGTTGACTGGCGCTCAAGTTGTACAGGACTACAACCTAACTTCTGAAAATATTTCAGTATTTGCTCAGGCTGAGTGGGATTTAAGCGATGCAACCACTTTAATCACTGGTTTGCGCTGGTCACAAGACGATAAGAAAATGGATTTTGCGACAGGTTTCCAAGCTGATACGGTTCCATTAATAACGTCATTTAATCTTGCAAACGCAATAGCGGCTGCGGGAGGCGGTGATCAGGATACTGTTGATTATAGCGACTTTGCTTTTCGTCTCGGATTGGATGTTCAGTTGAGCGATGAGACCTTGGCTTTCTTCTCGGTCAACCGTGGTATCAAAGGTGGTAACTTTGCGCCTTCTGCTGACGTGACATTAGATGGCATTAGGCATGATGAAGAAGTCTTGACGTCATATGAAGCTGGTCTTAAAACAGAGATCTTGGATGGCAAAGGTCGGTTAAATGCCACAGCATTTGTATATGACTATGATGATTATCAGGCTTTCACCTTTGCTGGCGGTACACCTAGTGTTGCTAACGCTGATGCAGAAAACATCGGTCTTGAGCTGGAAGTATTCCTGACGCCAAATGACAACTGGGATGTTGTGCTTGGTGCATCCTTCCAGGAATCTGAAGTGAATAATGTACAGACGCCTCAGTTCCAGTTTACTCCGGTAGGTTTTCCGGTTGATTGGCCGGTAGACTTCCTGAATGGCGTTGACCTTCCAAACACGCCTTCAGCTGCTTTGAATTACCTGTTTCGTTACAACACAGACATTGCTAATGGCAATATAGCATTACAGCTTGATGGTGCCTGGTACGACGATCAGTTCCTTGAAGTGAGTAACGGTGGTGCGGCAGCGCAGGGCGCTTACAACACCAGTAATGCCAGTGTAACCTGGACCAGTGGTGATGACAGATGGCAAGTCACCGGTTGGGTCAAGAACCTGACGGATGAAGTGTACAAGCAGTACGCACTGGATCTGGGTATCCTTGGTGGTACGGTTGTATACGCTCCGCCACGCTGGGCCGGTGTTAACGTCACTTACAAATGGGGCGCACAATAGGTCTCATCTATAGGTGGTAGATAGTTAAATAAAAAGGCCCAGACGCGTGTTTGGGCCTTTTTTATTAGTCAGAATTATTGTCATTTAATGCTTGTATGGTCAGCTGCTATCGCAGTATTGAGGTTAATATGTTGAATAAAGTTATGCGCATCATTGTTATTTGTCTTGCACTGTCATTACTGTTTGCTTGTGCTTCCGAGAATGTTGTTTCAAAGAGTGTCGATAAATCACAACCCAATATCCTGCTGATTCTCGTGGATGATATGGGCTATAGCGACATTGGAAGTTTTGGTGGTGAAATAGATACGCCCAACCTGGATGCGCTTGCTTACAACGGCACCCGGTTTACTAATTTCCACACGGCTTCTACTTGCTCACCCACCCGATCGATGTTGCTCAGTGGAGTTGATCATCATAAAGCCGGGTTGGGTAATATGTTGGAAGAGCTAAGTCCTAATCAAAAAGATCAGCCCGGTTATGAAGGTTATTTAAATGATCGAGTTGTGACAGTGGCGACCTTGTTAAAAGATGCGGGTTATTTTACTACCATGTCCGGTAAATGGCATTTGGGCCAGGGCGAAGGTTATCGTCCTTCTGATCGTGGTTTTGAAGATGCATTTTCTTTATTGGTGGGAGGGGCGAGTCATTTCGGTGATATGCGTCCAGCGTACGCACCATCACCAGAGATAAAAGCAAAGTACGCTGAGAACGGTACCTTACTAGAGTCTTTGCCAGACGATTTTGAATATTCCTCACAGTATTATGTTGATCGCATGATCACTTCGCTCGAGTCACGGGCTTCACGTGAGCAACCTTTCTTTGGCTATTTATCGTTTACTGCTCCGCACTGGCCGTTGCAGGCACCGGCGGCAAGCATCGAAAAGTATAAAGGCAATTACGCAGATGGTTATGACGTGTTGCTACAGCAGCGGCTGGCAAAATCGAAAGTACTGGGGGTTATTCCGGCAAGCGCAAATGCCAACAATGCACCGCCGGCTTATAAGCCATGGGATCAACTGGGCTCGGAGCGGAAGCAAATTGAAGAGCGTGCCATGGAAGTGTACGCAGCGATGATTGATGAAGTCGATGTGCAGACTGGACGTTTGATTAATTATCTGAAAAACAGTGGTGAGTTGGATAATACCGTTATCATCTTTATGTCGGATAACGGTGCCGAAGCACACGATCTGGACGAGACCTGGGATGCCAAGTTGTTTCCAGCAATTAGAAAAGTAATAGATGAGACGCATGACTTTAGTCTGGAGGCCATGGGTCATCCGGGGTCCTATGTATTGTATGGGCATGGCTGGGGGCGGGCAGGCTCGCCGGCATTTTCATTGTATAAAGCGTTTCCTACAGAGGGGGGAACTCGAGTTGCCGCTTTTGCCTGGAACCCGAGGTGGGTGGCAAAAGGAAAATTACGCAATGAACTATTGTCCGTCAAAGATATAACACCAACCTTGTTGGAGCTCGCCGGTGTCGAACATCCTGGTACTTCATATAAAGGAAAAGAGGTAGAGTCTATGACAGGCGTCTCGATGTTGCCTGTTTTGTCAGGCTCTGAAGCGTTGACGGATTATTCAACGCGAGTTTTGGGTGCTGAATTATTTGGTAAGCGCGCGATGCGACAAGGTGACTGGAAAATTGTTCATATGCCTGCGCCTTACAGTGACGAGGAATGGCATTTATACGATTTAGAATCTGATTTGGCAGAAAGCAAAAACCTGGCTGCAGTTGAGCCTGAAAAGTTTCAACAGCTGTTGGGCTTATGGCAGGAATATTATGACGAGAATAATATAATCATCCCTGACTGGGTCAGCGGCTATTAAGGAGAGAGTATGTTTGGAAAGCTAGATAACAAGATTTGCATCATTACCGGTGCCGGTCAGGGCATTGGTGCGGGTATTGCTCGCGTGTTTGCAGAAGCAGGCGCTAAAGTCATGATCGCTACACGCACCAAAGCCAGTGGTGAAGAAACCATGCAATCTATACTTGATGCTGGTGGTGAGGCTGCACTTTGCGCCGTTGATATAGGAACTCTAGAGAATGTTGAAAAGTCTGTAGAGCAAACGGTCGAGAAATGGGGTGGCGTGGATATCATGGTGCATAACGCGGCTTCTTTTCTAGGTGGCATGGTTTATGAGTATGATGAAGGTGATCTGGAAACCGTGCTCTCGGTAAACTTGAAGGCCTGCTTCCGTTATTCCAAAGCGTGCATCCCTCATTTCAGAAAGCGTGGTGGGGGTCGCTTGTTGTTTACCTCTTCGGTGACCGGGCCAAGAGTCGCCATGCCAGGCACTTCTTACTACGCTGCTTCCAAAGGTGGCATGAACGCGTTTATTCGCACTGCTTCAATGGAGCTGGCGCGCGAAAATATTACCGTTAATGGAGTTGAGCCTGGTTACATACGTACCAAGGCGATGGAGCTGTTGGCCGATGAAGAAGGGCTGGCGCAAATGACCAAATATATACCAGCCGGTTATATGGGTAAGGCAGAAGATATCGCCTATGCCATGCTCTATCTTGCCAGCGATGAAGCAAGATACATTACGGGTCAAACCATTTGTGTTGACGGTGGTTCAACCTTGCCGGAGAGTCCGGTATTTCTGGAAGAGATGGATGGCATCAAGGAGCTTGCTGGTTCGTGAACAAAAATCAGGAGTTATTGGCGCGCAGGGAGCAATTACTCGGTACCGGTAATCCATTGTTCTACGAAGACCCTTTGCATCTGGTGAAGGGGGAGGGTGTCTGGTTGTACGATGCAGACGGGCGCAAGTATCTGGATTGTTATAACAATGTGCCTAGTGTGGGTCATTGTCATCCGCATGTGGTAGAGGCGTTGTGCGAACAAGCGAGAACTTTAAATATCCACACGCGTTACTTGCACGAAAATATTCTCGACTACGCCGAAAGATTATTACAGAAACTCGACCCGTCATTAGACAGGGTGATGCTAGCCTGTACAGGTAGTGAGGCAAATGAACAAGCCATGCGCATGGCGCGTCATTACACCGGTGGTACAGGTTTCATTTGCACCGACGCCAGTTATCACGGCAATACTTCATTGGTGGCGCAACTCAGTGCGATCTTTGAGCCCATAGAAGGCTATGCAGATTTTATTCGCATGGTTAAGTGGCCCGATTCCTATCGTTGTCTGGATGATCTGGAGGGTGAGGCGTTGGCTACCGCCTATGCTGATTGTGTAAAAGCAGCGATTGATTCCATGCATGAAGCTGGTATCAAACTAGCTGGCATGTTGGTGTGCCCCATTTATGCGAACGAGGGATTGTCAGATGTATTGCCATCCTATTTGCAGCAAGCAGTAAAACACGTGCACGATGCAGGTGGCGTATTTATCGCTGATGAAGTGCAATCTGCTTTTGGCCGTACTGGTACATTTTGGGGGCATGAGCAGGCCGGTGTGGTGCCCGATATTATGACGCTGGGTAAGCCCATGGGTGCGGGTCATCCAATCTCGGGTGTGATCGCCAGATCAGAGATTATCGACGGTTACAGAAATGCAGCGATGTACTTTAATACCTTTGGTGGTAATCCGGTTTCTTGTGCCGCTGCCCTTGCCGTATTGGATGTTTTAGATCAGGAAAGCTTGGTGGAAAACGCAGCCGAAGTGGGTGACTATGTATTAAAAGGTTTTAAAGGTTTGCAAGACAAGCATGACATCATCGGTGATGTCAGAGGTTCGGGTTTGTTCTTTGGTATCGATATGGTCAAAGATCAAGC
The DNA here is from genome assembly GCA_938041655.1 of uncultured Thiotrichales bacterium. Lineage (GTDB taxonomy): Bacteria > Pseudomonadota > Gammaproteobacteria > CAZUMV01 > CAZUMV01 > CALIRD01. The sequence continues at coordinate 22,387 of CALISW010000194.1, forward strand.
GACCAAAGAAGCGGCCCCGATTGAGACAAAAGCGTTGGTTAACAAAATGCGACATGCAGGTGTGTTAATGAGCAACATCGGCGCGCTGGATAATGTTTTAAAACTCAGGCCGCCATTACCATTTTCAAAAGAGAACGCCGATTATTTGCTTGAGATACTGGACCAACAATTGAGTAGCCTATGAGTGCAGCACAATACTTTTCGCTAAAGCCCGAACAGCAGCTGGAGTTGTTAACTAAGGCCGCTCATGCTTCTTTGCCCCATTGGTCGTTAGACGGCGCGCAACTGGAGCTTATCAAATTTCGTGAGAACGCAGTCTTTGCTGTTAATGCATCTGGCAAAAAAGTTGCACTGCGCGTACATCGTCTTGGCTACCATAGTAATCCTGCTTTGCAATCAGAATTGCAATGGATGCGCGCGCTGTCAGACAGCGGTATAGAAACACCCGTTGTAATACCGGCGCAAAACGGAGAGCTTTTTATTGAGCAAGCTCTGGAAGGGCTTTCTGCCAAGGTGCAGATCGATCTTTTCGAATGGATAGAGGGTGAGCAACTCGGGTCTGTTGAAGAAGGTGTGACAGATACTGCCAGCGTCAGTGCCTCATATTATTCAATCGGTGAGCTGGCCGCTAAAGTGCACAATCAATCCAGTAGCTGGGAGTTGCCTGAAGACTTTACGCGTCACGCCTGGGATGAAGTTGGTTTGGCTGGCGAACAGCCTTTGTGGGGTCGGTTTTGGGAAATAGAGCAAGCTAGCGATGCGCAAAGAGCGCTGTTAATAAAAGGTCGGGATCACGTGCTAAAAGCACTGTCAGCGTTGCCAAAAACGCGAAACGACTACGGCATGATTCATGCTGACCTGGTGACAGAAAATGTCATGGTTGATGATGGCAATGTAAAACTGATTGATTTCGATGACGCCGGGTTTGGCTGGCATTTATTCGAGATTGCCACTGCTTTGTATTTTATTATCGATGAGCCGTATTACCAAAGCGCCCACGATGCCTTGCTGGAAGGCTATCGCAAACATCGTGAGCTCACGGATGCGCAGCTGGAACTATTGCCGTTGTTTTACCTGGCGCGTGCCTTCACCTATGTGGGCTGGGTTCATACTCGTCCGGAAACAGAGACGGCGTTAGAGTTAACCCCGGTGTTACTGGAGATGGCGTGTAAGCAAGTTAATCATTACTTTAAGAAGAGTCAATAAATCAGGTTCATTCTCATACAAGTCCATTACACCGTCTGGCAAGACTTGAATGGTCTGAATATGAGAGAATACATAAATATACTATCGAACAGGAGCGAGAGTTATGGCTAAAAAATACGATATGACCATTGGTGGTCAGACAGTGGCTACAGACGATTATATAGAGGTCCGCAATCCGGCAAATACAGATGAGGTAGTAGGTCTGGCTCCTGTCGGCAATAATTCACATGTCAATCAGGCTATCAGTGCGGCCAAGGATGCCTTCGCAACATGGCGTAAATCATCTGACGAAGAGCGTGTTGCCGCCGTACAAACTATCGCCAAAGTGTGTGAGGACAATGCTGAAGAACTCGCCGAGCTGCTTACCAAAGAACAAGGAAAGCCTCTCAATGGTAATGGTTCAAGATTTGAATTGGGTGGCTGTGCTGGTTGGGCTGGCTATACTTCTTCTATCGGTCTTTCTGAAAAAGTTCTGGAAGACAGTGAAGAAAGCAACATTGTCATGCAACGTCACCCGCTGGGCGTGGTGGGCTCAATCACTCCATGGAACTGGCCGCTGATGATTGCTATCTGGCACATCGCACCGGGTGTTAGAACCGGTAACACCGTGGTGATCAAGCCATCCCCTTATACACCATTAAGCACATTACGTATGGTGCAATTGATTGCTGAGGCATTACCACCGGGTGTTGTTAACGTAGTCTCAGGTGGGGATGAAATCGGCGCACAATTGACTGATCATGATGACATCAACAAAATTGTATTTACCGGATCACTGGCAACTGGTAAGAAAGTAATGGCTTGCGCTGCCAAGCGTGTTACTCCGGTAACGCTGGAGCTGGGTGGTAATGATGCAGGCATTGTTTTGCCGGGCACGGATGTTTCCCAATTCGCTGAAGGGTTGTTCTGGGGTTCAATGTTGAATTCGGGTCAGACTTGTGGCGCGCTCAAGCGTTTATATGTACACGACGACCAGTATGATGCGGCGTGCAAAGCGATGGTGGAAATCGCACAAGCAATACCAATGGGTGATGGCATGGATGAGAACAGTATTCTTGGTCCGCTGCAGAACAAACAACAGTTCGATATTGTTTCAAACCTGGTCAACGATGCGCGTGACAATGGCGCTAAAGTATTGTGCGGTGGTGACCCTCAAGGTGGTAACAACTACTTCTATCCTGTCACGATTGTTGGTGATGCGGTCGATGGCATGCGTCTTGTTGATGAAGAGCAATTCGGAACTGCCTTACCCATCATTCGTTATAGTGATGTTGATGATGCCATTGCTGCTGCTAACGGGCTTGACTACGGTCTGGATGCTTCAGTCTGGGGTCATGACAAGGATCAGCTTGCTGATGTAGCTGGCCAATTAGAGGCAGGTACAGTACTGATCAATAAGCACATCGGTATTGCTCCACATGTGCCTTTCGGCGGCATAAAAGGCTCAGGGTTAGGCGTGGAATTTGGTCAGGAAGGACTTGAGGCTTACACTTACATAAAAGTAATTAACGCTGCTGCGTAAAGGGGAATAGTTATGCAAAAGTTAATCTACATAGTTGGCGTTCTAGCGCTGATCACTTTGTTTGGTTGTAGTGATGATTCGCGCGAGACAATTTCTGATGCTTCGGATACGGTTCAGCGTGTTGCCGAAGTTGTGTCGGAAGAGGTAAGTGCAAATAATAGCTCTGTTGCGGAGGAGGCTACCGAGTCTGTTGAGAATTCTGGTGCTGAAGCTGTTGAGGAAGTTGCAGCGGCTGACATGGAGAATTCTGGTACTGAAGCTGTTAAGGAAGTTGCAGCGGCTGACAAGGGAAGTAAGGCTGAACTCAAGCCGGAACAAATTGGTGTAGTTGAAACTTTGCCAGAGCAATATCCAGCCGAATGGATACTGATTCAGGATGCCGCTTTTTTCCATATGTTAGATGGTCGTCTGTTAGTGGTAGATGCGAGTTCAGATGACTCGGCGCGTCGTTATAAGGGTATGTTTAATTCATCGATTATTGGCCAGTTTGCTCAGTCAACCACACGACCCGAACTGTATTCAGTCGATACCTATTTGTCCCGTGGTACTAGGGGCGAACGTACTGATGTATTTACCATATACGACAAACGTACTCTGGCACCGGTTGGTGAAGTTGTGTTGCCAGCCAAGCGTTCCAGTAATATGCCTACTATCTATAATCTACAACTGGTTGATGATGAGAAGCTCGCCCTGGTTTATAACTTTACCCCGGCAGCATCGGTTTCTATTGTTGATCTTGATAGTAGAACCTTTTTGGGTGAAGTACCGATTCCTGGTTGCGCCCTTGCATACCCGATGGCAGGCCGAGGATTTAGTACCGTCTGTGGTGATGGCACTATACAGACTGTAAATATCGGTGCTAATTCAGATGACATCGTATCCAATCGTACCGATGCATTCTTTGATTATGAAAATGATCCTCTAATGGAGAAAGCTGTGCAGATTGGAAGCATGACCTATTTTCCAACCTTCAAAGGTAATATTCAGCCTGTTGACATGAGTGGTGATATAGCTGTGCCCGGTGAAGCCTGGTCTATGCTGGGAGACGGTGATGAAGGCTGGCTACCTGGAGGATTGCAATCTACCGGTGTTGATGATGCGGGCAGAATGTATGTGCTCATGCATCCTGAGGGTGCTGAAGGCACACATAAAAACCCCGGTTCTGAAGTTTGGGTTTATGATGTTGAGAACCAACAACGTGTTGATCGTATTAAGCTCAAGTTACCGGCAATATCTATGGGTATCACTCGAGGTGAAGATCCGCTCATGGTTACGACCAATATAAATCTCGTGATAGATGTTTATAAAGTCAAAAGTGGTGAGTATTTACGCACCATAGCTGACATCGGTGCAGAGACCCCGTTTATGTTGCATGGCGCACGATAAGGAGTATACAAATGAAATGGTTAGATAAGATCACTGAAACACGCGCCCGCAAAGTCGCTCAATCAACTTCTCGTCGTGGCTTTTTAGGTAAGCTCGCGACGGTAGTGGTTGGTACAACCGCAGCCGTACCATTGTTGCCGGTAGCCAGAGCAGAACAATCAGGAGGCCAACAACCTGCTGAAGAGGGTGACCCTAATAGTTGTGACTATTGGCGCTTTTGTGCCATTGATGGATTTTTATGTGGCTGTTGTGGTGGCAGTATCAATACTTGTCCGCCAGGGACCGAGATGTCACCAATTACCTGGATAGGTACCTGTGAAAATCCGGTTGATGGCAGAAACTATATCATCTCTTATAACGATTGTTGTGGTAAGACTAGCTGTGGAAATTGTCTGTGTCAGCGTAATGAGGGTGATCGTCCTATGTACCGGCCTCAACTGTCTAACGATCTTAACTGGTGTCTTGGTACACAAAGTGTCGCTTACAACTGTTCTACCGCAGTCGTAATTGGTACCGCTCTGGATGAATAAGTGCTGCGTGGTTTAGCACTAGTTACCCTCAGCTTGCTTGCTTTCAACGCGTATGCTCAAGACAAGCGCGCATACAACAATTACATGCTGCATTGTCAGGGTTGTCATTTGCCGCAAGGCAAAGGAGCTTTGGGAGCCGTGCCACGTTTACAAAATTTCGTTGGTTACTTTCTTCATTCTCGTGAAGGCCGTGAGTTTATCGCTCAAGTACCCGGTGTAACCATGTCTTCGCTTGATAATGAAGAGCTGTCCGAGTTGCTCAACTGGATGGTACGTGCTTACAGCGAAGAGCAACTGCCTGAGCAGTTTGAGCCATACACATCCGCTGAGATTGCACAGCTACGAAAAACTCCAAACCCTGATCCGCTGGGACAGAGAAACTCAATTCTGGATGTGGTTGCTGAAGGATTGCCAGTGCTAGCTGACGAGATAGCAACAGATGGTTATGCGTACTAATAACAATAACTAAAGTTAGAGGAAAGAGATGCTGAATTCATTACTAGGTAAAAAAGATCGTGCCGTTGATATAGATTCCAGCGTTTCGATTCTTGCCATCTTGTGGATCGCATTCATTGGTACTCATGTATTCATTGTGCAGCCGGGGTTTGTGCAAGGTTTAATCGAGTACGTCGGCTTTGCCGAAGAGCAAGCCGGTTTGTTGGCATCCTGGGAGGGGTGGGGCATTGCAGTCGGTACTATATTGGTTATGTTTATTGCCAATAAATTCTCCTGGCGTTTGTTGACTCTGATTTTCATCGTTATGTGTGTGGCAGGAAATGCCTTGTCTATCGGTCAAGCGAGTTATGAGTCATTAAGAGCTTTGCGTTTTCTGACCGGTGTTGGTGCTGGTGGCATGATTGCTCTGACCTTTGTGATGGCAGGTCTTACTGCGAGAGCCGATCGTAATTTCGCTTTAATTATTGTGCTGGTGTTAAGTTACGGAACGATTGTAATGTGGGCGATGCCCAGTGCCTATCAGTCTATCGGTATGAAGGGCATGCTAATTTTCTTTTGTTTGTTCTGTTTGTCGGGTTTATTCTTTTTGCGCAACTTGCCAGACTCGGGTCAGGCTCATGCCGACCTGAAGGGCAACTATGATTATCAAAGCTGGTTACGCTTTTCGACACTGGCTGCAATTCTGGTCTTCAATATAGGTATTGGCATCGTCTGGGTGTTTTTGTTTCCGGTGGGACTGGAAACCGGCATGTCAGAACAAGGTGTCGCCAATGTCATCATGATCTCACAATTGTTTGGTATCACAGGTGCATTATTCGTTGTCTTTAATGAGGTGCGCTTTGGACGCTTGATGCCGTTGATGATTGGCATGATTGCTCTGTCTTTTTCGATTTATATGTTGCTCGGTGATACCAGTCAACGGGATTTCTGGATCGCTGTCTGTGGCTTTAACTTGCTATGGAATGTGATCATGCCTTACACCTTGTCGACTTCGGGTGATTTTGATGCACATGGCAAAACGGTCTCGTATGCTGTGGCTTTGCAAATGATTGGTCTGGCAATAGGGCCGTTTGTAGCGACTCGATTACTCTCAACCGGTGGGTTTGATGCGGGTAGCCGGGCAGCAATTATTGCGTTCCTTGTTGCCGCCGTTTTAATTCTACCCGGTGTATTGGCTCAGCGTAGTCGTTTGCCGTCAAAGAGTGCCTGATTCATGGCGCGTAACCTTAGCGATAAAGAGATAACTGCATTTCGCCGGGATGGCGTAGTGCATGTTACTAATGCTATTGAAGAACAGTGGATGCAAAAAGTTGATGCGGTTATTGAGCAACAACTTGAGCAACCGAGTAAGTGGGGTAATGACGGTAACCCCGGTCAGGCAAAAGACCGTATGTTTACCGATCGTTATCTGTGGAAATCAAATCAGCACATAAGAGATTTCGTGATGCAGGCAGGCTGTGGTCGTTTGGCTGGTCAGGCGATGGGCTCTAACTCCACCCGCTTTTATTTTGACCATCTTCTGGTTAAGGAGCCGGAAACCAGCGCACCAACCCCATGGCATCAAGACGTTCCTTACTGGCCTTTTAACGGGCAACAGATATGTTCAGTCTGGGTCGCTCTGAGTGATACAACAATTCAAGGCAGTGCGATGGAGTTTGTGCGTGGTTCACATCTGGATGGTAAGTATTATATGCCTGAGTTATTTGCCGCGCGAGAGGATCATCCGTCATCCTGGCAGTTGGAAGGAGAGGGTGAGCGCGTACCAGATATTGAAGCTGACCGTGATCAATACGATATTGTCGGCTGGGATGTGAAACGTGGTGATGCTGTAATTTTCTCAGCCTGGATATTGCATGGTGCGCCTGGCAACAGTTCCTTAACCTCGAGACGCTCTGCAATTTCAACCCGCTGGTTGGGTGATGATTCTGTGTGGTATCCACATACAGGCGCTGACCCTACCGTCACCGATGATGATGTAAGCATCGCGGCTGGTGAATATCCGGCTGATGATGACAACTTTCCGCATGTGTGGAACAAAGAGTAATACTATGAGTAAGACAGCATCAAATTTTGGTCCAATGTGGCTTGGTATGGCTTCACCGCGAATGTCCGAACAGGTAGATCCATTGATTGTTGAGCGTGGTGAAGGCGTCTATGTCTACGATAAAGATGGCAATCGCTTGCTGGATTCACAAGGCGGACTATGGTGTGTGAATATTGGTCATGGCCGACCTGAGATGAAAGAGGCTATCACCAATCAATTAGACAAGATTGCCTGCTACAACAATTTTGTTGATACCTCGAATAATCCTGCAATCGAGCTGAGTAAAAAAGTCATCTCGATGACTCAAGAAGAAGACATGGCACGAGTCATGTTTTGCTCTGGTGGTTCGGATGCCAATGAAACAGCTTTAAAGCTGGCGCGGCAATACTGGAAGCTTAAGGGTATGCCGGAACGCACTAACTTCATTTCCATGCAGTACGGCTATCATGGTGTGCATTTTGGTGGCATGTCTATCAATGGCAATGACTACTACAAAGAGCCTTATGGTCCGGTATTGCCGGGTTGCTATCAGATCCCCAGTCCATTTACTTATCGTAATGAGATTTCAGATGATCCTGTTGAGTTGGCCGAGCATTGTGCGCAAAAATTCGAAGAGAAATTATTAGAGCTTGGGCCTGAAACCGTTGCTGCATTCATCGGTGAACCTATCCAGGGTGCGGGTGGAGGCGTGGTTATACCTCCGAAAAACTTCTGGCCTCGTATCCGTGAGATTTGTGACAAGTATGAAGTACTATTGATTTGCGATGAAGTCATCACAGGCTTTGGAAGATCGGGCTCTATGTTTGGTAGTCGTGGTGCCGGTATCGCACCCGACATCATGTGTTTGGCGAAAGGAATCAGTTCTGGCTATATACCATTGGGGGCTACAGTCGTTAACCAGCGGGTGGCTTCAGCCTGGGAAGTTGATGGCCCTGAAGGGTTGATTATGCATGGCTTTACCTATATGGGTCATCCATTAGCCTGTGCTGCCGGTTTAACAGCACTATCGATTGTGGAGAAAGAAAATCTCCCAGCTAATGCAGCTGATGTCGGGGCGTATTTCTTACAGCAGTTAATGCCTCTATTGGATAAGTATGAGGCTATCGGTGACGTGCGTGGTAAGGGTTTAATGATTGCTATCGAGTTGGTAAAAGACCGAGCCACTAAAGAACCTTTAGGTCATGATGATGAGTCACCCTTAATGGTCTCACGAGCGGCTATGCAGCGCGGGCTGATCATAAGAGCCCTTGCCAATAGCTTGATAATGTCTCCGCCACTGATATTCAGTAAAGAGAATGCTGATGAGGCGGCTGCTATTATCGATCAAGCATTTGCTGCGGTTTACTCCTAGCACTTGAGGTTTTTGAAATGTCTTTAATCGAATCGGAACTGTTGTTTTCAACACTGGCACTAATCGTTCGTTTGGGGTTGTTGGTACTTTTCGTTTTTTCGTTGGCACACAAGCTGCGTAATCTTTCACTGTTTAATGAAAACATCAGAGACTATCGATTAACGCCTGAAGGGCTTAACGCGGTTGTTGCCGCAGCGATATTGTTTGTTGAGTTTTCTATTGTGATTTTACTTGTAGCCAAGCCAGTAATCGGGTTTGCTTTGGCTGGGTCAATGTTGTTGCTGTATGCGGTGGCGATGTTTATCAATCTGATGCGAGGTAGGTCTACTATTGACTGTGGTTGTGGACGTGCAGGCACGGGCCAGACAATAAGTTACTCGCTGGTCATGCGAAATATAGCTATTAGCCTGGTGGCGTTTTTATCAACGCAAGGCCCTGCTATAGCATCATTCTCACAGCAGCAGTTATTGCTTGGCCTGGCGGGTCTGGTAGTGACTATGTTGTTATACAGTGCGATCAATGAGCTCTTGGTGAACGCGCCAAAATTACATAAATTAAGGACACGCTAAATGCTGGTAGTTTCAAATATAGTCTTGTGGATATTGGTCGTTGTTTTATGCGTTGTGGTTATCGCATTGACGCGTCAGATAGGTTTATTACATGAGCGCATCGCACCGGCAGGTGCTCTTGCTATGAGTAAGGGGCCGAAAGTGGGCGCGCAACTTCCAGCGTTATCGCTTGAAACCTTGTCTGGCAAGAATATGGATCTGTCAGTAGGGCAGTCATCTGGCAAGAGTCGTTTGTTCTTTTTTCTGTCCACTACCTGTCCTGTTTGCAAAACACTCTTGCCGGTGTTGAAGTCCAGTCAGAATGCAGAAAGTAAATGGCTGGATATCATCTTAACCAGCGATGGTAAAGTTGAAGATCATGAGAAGCTGGTGTCTAAAGAAAAGCTGGAACAGTTTCCTTATATTGTGTCTGAAGAATTCGGGCGTGAATTACAGATCGGTAAGTTACCCTACGTGGTGCTGGCTAACAGCGACGGACAGATTCGTGCGCACGGTCTGGTGAACTCGCGTGAGCATATTGAGAGCATCTTTGAAGCTCATGAGCGAGGCGTTGAGTCTATTCAGGAATATCTAGAGCAACAAGGTATCGAAGCCTGATTAATCAAGTGGGCATAAATATTATATGCCCACCTGAAGATACTCTTTTAGAATGCAGTGTTGTAGATTTATTTACCATATCCTGCTGGCATAATGAATTTCCACGGTGAGCTTTCCGAACCGGTTTCAACCGGCACCTCAATAAAGGTTGGACCATCATCAGTCTTTAGCGCATCTGCCAGAATGCCTTTCAATTCATCTGGTGATGTTGCAGTTGCTGTATGTGCGCCAAAACTTTTCGCCAGAGCAATAAAGTCAGGGTTTTTCAAGTCAGACGCGTAACTGTCGTCATAGAGGCTTATTTGATCGCGACGTACATTGCCGTAAGCATTGTTATTGAACAGTATGACGACCAATGAGATTTTATATTGTACGGCGGTGGCAAGTTCCTGAACTCCGAACATGAATCCACCATCTCCGGTAATAGAGACTACGGCAGTATCCGGGTTACCGGTTTTAACGCCTAACGCTGTTTGAAAGCCATGCCCAAGGTTG
>CALISW010000195.1 GCA_938041655.1 uncultured Thiotrichales bacterium
GACATCTGTAGTAGTACGAACCGGGTTTTTGAATTTGGGTCCTTCTCCTTCAGCAAAATACAATCCCAATCCCATGGCATCAGGTACTGTCAGAATGTCTGAGAACAAGATGGCCGCATCTAAGTCATAGCGACGCAGTGGTTGTAAGGTAACTTCACAAGCGAGTTCTGGGTTGGTGCAGAGCGACATGAAGCTACCCGCTTCTGCGCGCAGTTCGCGATACTCAGGCAGATATCTGCCTGCTTGTCGCATGATCCAGATCGGAGTGGTGTTGACCGGTTCGCGCTTCAAGGCGCGTATAAAGCGGTCGTTTTGTAAGGCTGGCATGGCTAGCCGAGTTTGCTTTTAATAATACCGCTGACGGCACCCATGTCAGCGCGGCCTTGTAATTGTGGCTTGAGAATCCCCATGACTTTACCCATATCTTTTATGCTCTCAGCACCGGTGCTGCTGATGGCTTGTTCTATCATGTCACTGATTTCAGCTTCTGAAAGCTGTTCGGGTAAATAGGCCTGGATGATCTCAATTTCTTCTTTTTCAACATCAGCAAGCTCTTGGCGCTCAGCTTTTTCATATTGTGTAATAGATTCACGACGCTGCTTGACCATTTTGTCGAGGATGACCAGAACGTCATCGTCACTTAGATCTTTGCGAGTATCGACTTCCACCTGTTTAATTGCTGACAGGATCAGTCTGATGGTGCCGAGTTTTTTCTTTTCTCCAGCACGCATCGCTGACTTCATTGCGTCAGTAATCGCATCTTTGAGTTGCGAGGCCATTAGTGTCGAGCTGGTCTTCTAGTACAGACGTACGCGGCGGGTAATATCTTTTGATAGACGCTTGAGGTTACGTTTTACCGCAGCAGCTTTCTTGCGCTTGCGAATAGCCGTTGGCTTTTCGTAAAACTCACGACGGCGTACTTCGCTGATAGTGCCTGCTTTTTCGCAGGTTTGTTTGAAGCGACGCAGAGCGTAATCAAATGGTTCGTTTTCTTTAACTTTTATAGCTGGCATTGTGCCTTCACATCCCGTAATTAATAGCGAAAAATTTCGCTGACTTTCGAAAGGTTCGCGATTATAACGTTGTCCGGTGCAAAAGCAAAAGGGTAGTGAGGCCTGGATCATGTAAATATCGGGAAATTTATGAATTAATAGGGGATAATCGCCAAAATATTGAGGAATGGAAGCAAAAATGCCCGAATTTGATTACGATCTCGTAGTTATAGGTAGTGGCCCTGCCGGAGAAAAATCCGCGCTACAGGCGGCCTATTATGGCGCAAAAGTGTGCGTCATTGACTACGGACCTGCCGGTGGCACCTGGGTCAATACCGGAACCATACCGAGTAAGACCTTGCGTGAGTCAGCCCTGTATCTGGCAGGCGGCTTACGCAAAGGCGTAGTCAATAGCAGTTCACAAACACCCACCATGCGTAATTTCATGGCCTTGAAGCGGCATTTGGTGACGCGCTGGCGAGAAAAAATCGAAAGTAATTTTCGTACCAAAGATGTAGCCCGGGTACGTGGTCGCGCGCATATCACTGAAGATCATCAAGTCGCTCTGGAAGATGGTACACGCATCACCGGTAAGTATGTGATGATCGCCACCGGCTCCAAAACCCGCCCCACGCCGGAAATGAAAATCGATGGTGTGCGAGTACATAACTCCGACACCTTACTCAATATGGAAGACATTCCCAGTTCGATGGTGGTGCTGGGTGGTGGTGTAATCGCCTGTGAATATGCAGCCATGTTTCAGGCACTCGGTATTCAAGTAACACTGGTTAATTCTCGCGAGCGAATTCTTGGTTTTATTGATCCGCAAGCGACCGATTTTCTGGAGAAATCCTTCATTCAGGCTGGCATGGTGATACGCCACAATACCCGTGCTGAGAGCGTTAACACTGATAATTCCGAGGTCGAAGTATTTCTCAATGACGGCACCATGGTAGCCGCTGAAACCGTACTGGTGGCGTTGGGTCGGGTGCCGGTTCTCGATGGTTTGCAACTGGATAAAACCGATATAAAGTTAACCGACTGGAACAGCATTGAAGTCGATGAGCACATGCGCAGCTCGGTGCCGCATGTTTATGCTGCGGGTGATGTAGTCGGTTTTCCATCATTGGCATCAGCCGGTATGGAGCAGGGTAGAGCCGCTGCCATGCACATGTTTGCACCCGATAAGCACAGTGCGGTGGGTGATTTAATCCCCAGTGGTATTTTTACCATTCCCGAACTGAGCTCAGTGGGTATGGATGAGGCCACCGCAAAAGAGCAGGGTTATGACCCGGTCTCGGCACATTCTGATTACAGCGAGTCGGTTCGTGCGCCAATGTTGGGTGATGAGTTCGGCATGGTGAAATTGATTGCAGACAGATCCAGCAAGAAGTTACTCGGAGCGACTATTGTTGGTAATCAGGCGACGGAATTAATTCACTTCGCGATGCTAATGATTCGCTATGAAGGCAAGCTCGATGACTTGACCCATTTCGTCTTTAATATCCCGACCTTGAGTCTGCTCTACCGACAGACTGCCTTCAAGGTTCTGAGCAAGATAAGCGAAACCGACTAGCTGGTTATCGGTTTCTAGCGCGGCAGTACAGAAGAGCCCATCAGGTAGGCATCGACCGCTTGTGCAGCTTGTCTGCCTTCACGAATAGCCCATACCACCAGCGATTGTCCACGACGCATGTCACCGGCTGAGAACACCCCTTTTGCTGAGGTGTGATACGCCTTGTCGCCTTCGGTACTGCCTTCGACATTACCGCGTGGGTCGAGCTTGAGCTGCAATTGTTCCAGCATGTTTTCATGTACCGGGTGTACGAAACCCATTGCCAGTGTCACCAGTTCTGCCGGCAATTCAAATTCTGAACCAGCGACTTCGGTTAACTGGAATTGCCCTTGTTCATCTTTGATCCATTCAGCGTTGGCGCATATCAATTTCGTGAGCTTGCCGTTTTCGGCAATAAATTCTTTAGTGGTCGTAGCAAACAATCGTTTACAACCTTCCGCCTGGGAAGTTGAGGTGCGTTGCTTGTTGGGCCATTCAGGCCAGGTCATCAGTTTGTCTTCACGCTCGGGAGGTTCCGGCATAATCTCAAGCTGGGTGACTGACTTGGCGCCCTGGCGAATTGATGTGCCGATACAATCAGAGCCGGTATCACCACCACCGATCACGACTACGTTTTTGCCTTTGGCATTCATGGCTGGATTGTTTTCTTTGCTTAAGCCTTGTATTTGTCGAGTGTTGTGCCGCAGGAAATCCATGGCGAAATAAATACCTTCTACGTCACGGTTTTTCGCTGGCAAGTCACGCGGCTTTTCCGAACCGCCAGTGAGCAACACCGCATCAAAGTCTTGGTGTAGTTGATCCGCTTTGATATCAACCCCGATGTTGACGCCGGTTTTGAATACCACACCTTCGGCGGCCATTTGGTCAACTCGTCGTTGCACGATACTCTTGTTGAGTTTGAAGTCCGGGATGCCAAAGCGTAACAAGCCGCCAGCATGACTTTGACGTTCAAATACTGTGACTGCGTGACCAGCACGACAGAGCTGTTGCGCTGCTGCCATTCCGGCCGGGCCAGCGCCAACAATCGCAACTGACTTACCGGTGTTGATGTCGATCTTTAGTGGCTTAATCCAGTCGTTTTCCCAGCCTTTGTCAACGATTGCACACTCGATTGTTTTGATCGTGACCGGTTCTTCAGTCAGGTTCAAGGTGCATGATGCTTCGCACGGAGCGGGGCAGATGCGGCCGGTAAATTCAGGAAAGTTATTGGTGCTATGTAAAACGTCGAGTGCATCTCGCCACTCATTTTTATACACCAGATCATTCCAGTCCGGGATGATGTTATTGACCGGGCAGCCTTCATGACAGAAAGGTATGCCGCAATCCATACAGCGTGCACCCTGTTTATTCAACTCCTCATCGCTGAGCTCGATCTTGAACTCTTTGAAGGCCTTGATTCTTTCCTTAACAGGTTTGTAGCTGTGATCTTTTCTCGGGATCTCCAGGAAGCCGGTAGGTTTACCCATGTTGACCTCCACTGGCGCCGGTTTGTTGCGCGTTGCTTTCCATGCGAGCCAGCGCCGCTCTGAATTCAGTCGGCACAACTTTGATGAAATGTTGGATGGTGTTATCCCAGTCTGCCAGCATTTGTTTTGCCACAGCGCTATTAGTGTAGTGCTTGTGTTGTTCTATCAAGGTGCGCAAACGTTGCTCGTCGTGTTGCATTAGATCATCTTTTAGATTGAACTGAGTGACTGCTTTGCCGCGTTCAATCTTTTCAATTTCGATATCAGTCTGGTTACAGCGACTGGCAAAATCACCTTTAGGATCATACACATAAGCAATGCCGCCAGACATGCCAGCCGCAAAGTTTCTGCCAGTAGCGCCGAGTACCGCAACGATCCCACCGGTCATGTATTCACAACCATGATCACCAGTGCCTTCAACCACGGCAATTGCACCGGAGTTTCTTACCGCAAAACGTTCACCAACTACGCCACGTAAATAACATTCGCCAGTGATGGCGCCATATAAAAGTGTGTTGCCGGCAATAATATTTTCTTCGGCTTTTTCGATACCGCAATCGGCTTGTGGGTAAATCACAATGCGACCACCCGAGAGTCCTTTGCCGACGTAGTCATTACCTTCGCCGCATAACTCAATAGTCACGCCTTGTGCCAGCCACGCACCTAATGATTGACCTGAGGTGCCGGTTGCTTTGATATGGATGGTGTCATCCATCAAGCCGGCCATGCCATAGCGGCTAGCCACTTCGCCCGAGAGCATGGTGCCAAAACAACGGTTGGTATTGTTGATACTGGTTTCGATTTTGACTGTTTCACGGCTTTCCAGTGCTTTGCTCGCCTGCTTGATCAGCTTGTGATCCAGCGCCTTGTCCAGGCCATGATCCTGAGGCTCGGTGTGATACATTGCTGTACCTTCCGCAACTTCGGGTACGTAGAAGACTTTACTGAAATCCAGTCCGCGCGCTTTCCAGTGATTAATCGCGCGTCGTTTTTCAAGATGTTGTGCCTGACCAATCATCTCATTGAAATTACGGTAACCGAGTTTGGACATCAGCTCACGAATTTCTTCAGCCATCATGAAGAAGTAATTAATGACATGCTCGGGTTGACCGGTAAAGCGTTTACGCAATTCAGGGTTTTGGGTGGCGATGCCAACCGGGCAAGTATTCAAGTGACATTTGCGCATCATGATACAGCCGGTAACGATCAGCGGTGCAGTAGCAAAACCGAATTCATCAGCACCCAATAGTGCGCCTACCACGACATCACGGCCGGTACGCAGACCGCCGTCTACTTGAACGGCAACGCGGCCACGCAAGTCGTT
>CALISW010000196.1 GCA_938041655.1 uncultured Thiotrichales bacterium
GTTTTTTGATTTGGGCCCAATACTCCCGCCACAAAGCATGGTTTATCGGCACCAAACTCTTCAATTGCAGCTCTGGCGTTGAGCGCCGCCTGATAATTAATATCGTGGGCATAGCTTTCCAATCCGTAGCGCTGCAAATCAGTCGCGGTCGAATTGAAAGTGTTGGTTTCGATGATATCGGCGCCAGCTTCCAGATAGGATTTATGTATATCCTTGATCAGCTCGGGACGCGTCAACGTCAACAGGTCATTCATGCCTTTTAACGGTGAATCCCATTCGGCAAATTGATCACCACGATAGTCATCTTCGACCAGTTTGAGCTGTTGAATACTGGTGCCCATAGCACCATCAAGTACCAGAATGCGTTGCTTTAGTAAAGAAGTCAGGTCGTTCATAGAACCACCAAACGTCTAGAGTTTACGCTTAAAGAAACCGTGTGGACAAATTCCAGGGAATTGTGCGCTACGTTCATAGTTATCACCCATGAGCGAGCACCGTTGAAAAACAAGATCATCGAGCCTGACGTAGAACGTTGCAGTGCTCCTCGACGATCAGCGGCTATTCTAACAAACTAGAAGCTAAATAACAGAGTCAGGATTTTTCGCGTTTGTTAACTGGTTCATACTATCTGTGTTCAACCAGCATCAGAACTGACACTATGCTGGTTACAAGTCGCTTGTAATGTATTTTTAAGCAAACACGCTATGGTCATAGGACCAACACCACCCGGCACAGGAGTAATCGCTCCAGCGACATCCTTGGCAGCATCAAAATCAACATCACCCACCAGCATACTTTTGCCAGTGTCCTGATCAGTCACTCGGGTTATACCAACATCAATTACCGTTGCGCCTGGTTTAATCCAGTCTGCTTTAACTAATTTTGGCACGCCTGTTGCCACCACCACAATGTCGCCTTGCTTAACCAATTCAGGCAGATCTCGCGTAAACTCATGCGCAACTAAAACGGTGCATTGCTCTTTCAATAGCAAGGTAGCCATCGGCTTACCAACGATGTTTGAATGCCCCACCATAATCGCAAGCTTGCCAGTCAGATCATCACCCAGGGCACGCTTGATCATGATTAAACATCCCATTGGAGTACACGGAACAATTACCGGCTCACCAAATGACAACAGACCTACGTTATGAGGATGGAAACCATCCACGTCTTTGGCCGGATCAATCGCGTTAATAACCGCTAGCTTGTCGATATGCTCAGGCAAGGGAAGTTGTACCAGAATGCCATTGACGTCTTCATCTTGATTCAGCTTCTGGATTTTCTCCAGCAATTCTTCCTGGGTTACGCTGGCGGAAAGTTTTAGTTCCAGACTGTTCATACCAACCTGATGACATTGTTTTTTCTTGTGGCTGACATAGACCTGGCTGGCTGGATCATCACCCACCAGAATCACGGCCAGTGTAGGCACCAAACCATGCTCTGACCTGACATTGACTATGTTAGTTCGAACTTGTTCGCTTAATTCATTAGCGATTTCTTTACCATCTAGAATCATGATTTATCTGCCTTTCGTCCTGACACGGATTGTATCCTGATTGCCAAATAAAAACAGGCACCACAAGGGTGCCTGTTTATTACTACTCAGATTCAATTTATTACTAAATTTGAATAGTTCAGCCTTCTTCTGGAACGGTTAATACCAGAGTGTCCATCTGCACTCTATCCAGAATACGCTCTGCCGTGTTACCAATGCGAAGACCGGCAGCACCGGAACGTCCAACCGTTCCAATCACTAGTAAGTTAGCATCAATCTCTTCCGCCACTGCCGCGATTACTTCTGTCGGCGACCCTTCACCGGTATGGGCAAACTCACGCTCAATGCCAGCCGCTTTTGCCAGATCGGGTGGATGAACAAATTTATCCCATTTCTCGGCAGCATTCACTACATGCATCTCACGATCTGGCGCTCGCCCTACAAAGGCCTTACCAAACTCCAGCACGCGTTGATCCAGCTTTTTATAGCTCTCTTCATCGGTCGATAAATCCATCGCTACCAACAGCTTTCTGGGTGCTTCTTTCCACGGGCCTTTAACAAACAAGACTGGGCAGTCAGCATTTCTGATCAGACGTCTATCTGATGTACGCAATTTGCGTTGCGCTTCAGTGGTACGCCTTCTCAAAATACCTTTACGTGAACCTGCGGTGCGGCGATGGCTTGCTTTAACCACCAAATCGGGTGACAAGCGCTTGGCTGCGACTGCGATTGCCTCTTCCCAGTCTTTATCCCAGTCGATCACAATCTCGTATTCGACACCTTCGGTATCCATGGTAGCAATATGCTTTTCGAGCCATAGCAGATGTCGATCTTTCTCGACTTCAATCAGATTTTCCCGATCTGTCACCTGATAGTTTGAGTAAATGCATAAGTAGGCGGTCACTTTGGCAGTGCCATAGGTTTTAGCCATGCGAAAAGCGCGTTTCAGGGTCGAACCTCGACTAGTGGTCGGGTCAACCACTGCCATGATGTGGTTAATGTTGTTATCCAGTTCTTTGCTCATATCAGATTCTCTCTCTTTCTTTTACTTACGAACATTATTATGGGGGCGGCAATTGTACTTAACAAGCCTCACAAAGCAATCACAATTTCAGAAGAATACAGAGATGTGAGAATCGCCGCACATCACGCTTAGCGTATGCTTTTTCTGTATTTACTCAAGAACACTACCTGAGTTGGATTCTA
>CALISW010000197.1 GCA_938041655.1 uncultured Thiotrichales bacterium
TGGACACCACTGGTGTAATTACTCAAACCCAACGGACTGGCTACCATTTCACAATCACTGTCGGCTTGTCTGAAACTGATGTTCTTCGAAGCAATCTCCAGAATTTCGTCCGCCCGGGAAAGTAACTCTTCTTTCTCAAAGGTCTCGCTCTGATCCGTATCGATCGGCATTATTTCATTAATGTTGCCAGCAGCGATATCCCATATCAGTGTCATGCCAGCGCCTTCTTCACGCAGATAGAGATAACTGTCCTCAGGTAAATGAGCGAAGACATTGAATGGAAAAACCAGCAGACAGAGAACTAACGCTTTCTTCATAACATCTATTTTATTAGATTCAGTTCCGGATAAAAAGCATTGCAACACATCTACACATCACAACAGGTTATACTCGCGTTTTTTACCGACACCCAAACCATGCTATATCCCATACTGGCCATTTTGGCGGGCTTCGCTTTATTAGTCTGGAGTTCTGACATATTTGTTGACGGCGCTTCTGCTATCGCACGGCTACTTGGGGTCTCACCTTTAGTGATTGGAATCACTATTGTTGGCTTTGGCACATCAGCTCCCGAAATGTTGATCTCAACCTTTGCAGCACTTGATGGCGCTCCTCAACTGGCGATCGGTAATGCGATTGGCTCCAACATAGCCAATATCGCACTTGTACTTGGCGTGACCACTATTATATGTGCCGTCAGCATCGAATCACGTTTGTTGAAACTCGAATTACCTATTCTGCTCGGCGCTATGTTCTTTGGTTACATGCTGATCAGTGATGGTGTTATTACCGCACTGGACGCCATTCTATTGTTCGTCGTTTTAATCGCCATTCTCAGCTGGCTGGTTCGTGATGCTATGTCTAAAAGAGGTGGTAAGGAAGACGCGTTGGCAGCACAAGTCAGGGATGAGATTGAAGAAGAACATCTAGGCATGGGTAAGGCCATCGCCTATTTTACGGCTGGTCTGGCAATCTTATTAGCCAGCTCAAAAATGCTGGTGTGGGGCGCCACAATAGTCGCCACACATTTTGGGGTAAGCGAATTAGTTATAGGCTTAACCATTGTCGCTATTGGCACCAGCCTGCCTGAACTAGCCGCCTCTATCAGCAGCGCGCGCAAGGGTGAAGCCGATATTGCGATCGGCAATGTCATCGGCTCTAATTTATTCAACATACTCGCGGTGATGGCAATTCCGGGTTTGATCGCCAAAACCACCGTCCCACAAGACGCCTTATCACGGGATTATCCAATCATGCTGGTCTTGACTATCATCATGGTTTTACTCGCCTTCCGCTTTGGTCGAGAACAAGCGTCTATTGGTCGGCTGGCCGGAATTGGTTTCTTCACCGCCTTCATTGCGTATCAGGTTATGTTATTTGCCGGAGTCAGGTGATATAAATGACCACCATGAATATATCTGCAGATGAGTTAAAAGAACTCGCGAGCGAAGTGATTAGTATTGAAAGCAATGCACTGGATGCGTTGCAGCAACGTCTCGGCAATAGTTTTTATCAGGCATGCCAACACCTGCTCGACTGCAAAGGCAGAATTGTTGTCACTGGCATGGGCAAATCGGGCCACATTGGTGGCAAGATTGCCGCCACGCTGGCTAGCACCGGCAGCCCGGCTTTCTTCGTACACCCGGGTGAAGCCTCACACGGTGATTTAGGTATGATCACCTCGGATGATGTGGTGTTAGCAATCTCCAACTCAGGCGGCACCGAAGAATTAATCAACATTTTGCCGCTGATAAAACGTTTACAAATTCCTTTGATCAGCATGACCGGCAATGCAGATTCGCAGTTAGCTTCTTACGCCGACATTAATCTTGATATCAGTGTTGAGAAAGAAGCCTGCCCTCTGAACCTGGCACCAACCTCCAGTACCACTGTCACGCTGGCACTCGGTGATGCACTCGCCGTGTGCTTGTTAAAGCTGCGCGGCTTTACGGCAGATGACTTTGCCCGTTCTCATCCTGGTGGAAAACTGGGTAAGCGACTTCTACTAACCGTCAGCGATATCATGCACAAAGGTGATGAAGTCCCGTCGGTCGCAAGCGACACGTTAATTAAAGAGGCTTTGCTGGAAATTTCAGAAAAAGGTCTGGGCTTTACTTGTGTAGTAGATGGCAAAGAACTGGTCGGTGTTTATACCGACGGTGACTTACGCCGCTCACTGGATGAACAAGTAGACGTCCACACAACAGCCATCTCTACTGTCATGACCAGCTCGTTCAGTACCGCCAGCACCTCACAACTCGCGGTAGAAGCACTCAACCTGATGGAAGAAAAATCGATCAGCGCAATTCCGGTACTCGATGATGATCAACAACTGGTTGGCGCCATCAATATGCACGACCTACTCAAGGCAGGTGTGGTATGAAATTAGATCAGGAAGAATTCACGCAACGTGCCAGCAAGATTAAATTATTGATTCTGGATGTGGACGGCGTGATGACAGACGGCAGTCTGTTTTTAGATAACAACGGTGAAGAGTACAAAGCCTTTAATTCCAAAGACGGCCATGGCATTCGCATGCTGCAGGAATGTGGCGTAGAAGCCGCCATCCTGACTGGGCGCAAATCAAAACTGGTCAAGCACCGCAGCAATGACCTCGATATTAAATACGTTATGCAAGGCTATCGTGATAAACGCCCTGCATACGATGACTTGAAACAACAGACCGGCTATAGCGATGAACAGATCGCCTACATCGGCGATGACGTCATTGACCTTCCCGTCATGCACCAGGTTGGTTTGGCGGTAGCGGTAAATGATGCTCACCAATTTGTCAGGGAACATGCCCACTGGATCACAGATACTGCCGGTGGTCGCGGTGCTGTGCGTGAATTATGTGAACAAATCATCGCATCACATGGTCTACTTGATGAGAAGCTGAACAGCTACCTGAAATAAGAAGGCAGAATGTCTGCAAAAACACTGATATTAATAGGATTATTTTGCGTCGTGATCACTTATGCCATGATCATGGATCGCGGAAATCAGCGCGTGGTAGCAACACCTGCAAGTGATGGCAGTAACAACTTTTATATGCAGGACTTTATGATTCGACAGTACGATGAATCCGGCGCCCTCTCCAGAATGATCGTTGGCGATCAAATGACGCGTGAAACGGATAGCGGTGTAAGTCAATTACAAAACCCTTCCGCTACTATTTACGAAAATGCACTGCCGATGTGGAAGCTCAACTCAGAGTCAGGCACCATTAATGCCGACCAAACAGAAATGACGCTGCTGGAAAAAGTGACCGTAGTTCAGCAACCCGCAGAAGTACTTGAATTAAAAACAGAACAGCTGGATATAAATTTAGTCGACCAAACGGCATCTTCTACTGAAAAAGTCGTTATCATGCACACCAGCGGGCGCCAGGAAGGCGTTGGTATGACCGCTGAACTTAAAAAGAACGAGCTACGCTTGCTCTCACAGGTAAAGGGAAATTATGCACAACCTCAATAAAGTACTCATGACTTTGGTATTGGCACTGTTGCTTTCACCAATGGCGCTGGCCTATGACAGCACCCAGCCCATTGATCTGGAAGCCGATGATTTACATCTGAACAATATCACCGGAGTCCTCACCTATACCGGTAACGTAAAATTGACCCAGGGTGAAATGAAGCTCACCGCTGATACCCTCAAAATCCATACCGTTGAACGTAAAGTGCAGCGCATTGAAGCATATGGTGAACTCGCCATGCTGCAAGATCGGCGACCTGATGGCCGGCTGGTCAAAGCTGAAGCTAAAGCACTTGATTACAATGTCGATAATGAAACCATACAACTCACCGGCAAAGGCAAGATTGATCAGGAAGGAAATATCATGACCAGTGAAAGTATTTTCTACGACCTGAAAACCAGTGATCTGCAAGCCGGTGATAAAGAAAAGAATGAGCGGGTGCGCATGACACTACAACCCGATAACGTTAATACGGGCGAATGAGCACACTCGAAGCTGCTGGACTACAAAAATCCTATGGCGCAAAACGCGTCCTCGAACACGTCGACCTAAACGTCAACAGCGGCGAAGTCGTTGGCTTGCTAGGCTCCAATGGCGCGGGAAAAACTACCGCCTTTTATTGCATCGTTGGTCTGGTCAAAGCCGACGCTGGCAAGGTTACTCTCGATGACCACGATTTAACACTCTTGCCAATGCACGCGCGCGCCAAACTCGGCGTAGGCTATCTGCCACAGGAAGCTTCAGTATTTCGCAAACTCAGTGTGGAAGATAATATTCTAGCCGTACTTGAACTGCGCAAAGAACTCAATAAAGAGCAACGCCAGGAAAAACTGGAAAGCCTGCTCGAAGATTTACAAATCGGGCATGTGCGAGAGTCTCTGGGCATTAGTCTTTCCGGTGGTGAAAGGCGCCGGGTTGAAATAGCACGCGCTCTTGCTACCGAACCTGCCTTCGTATTACTCGACGAACCCTTTGCCGGTGTTGACCCGATCGCAGTATTGGATATTCAACGCATCGTGATACATCTAACCGAAAGAAATATTGGCGTACTGATTACCGATCACAACGTACGAGAAACGCTGGGAATTTGTGAACGAGCGTACATATTGCATGAAGGCAGAGTCATGGTAAGCGGCTTGCCGGATGAAATATTACAAAACGAAGACGCCAGACGCGTCTATTTAGGAGAAAATTTCAGCCTCTGATCAGACCATATGTAAAAACGAGTACTGTTTACTTAACATTTAGCACTATACAAGCAATAATCGTACCAGAACAACAATAAGACAATTAATGCTTAAAGGCTCATTACAACTCCGACAGGGAATGTCATTAAAAATGACTCCCCAGCTGCAACAAACCATCAAGTTGTTGCAGTACTCCTCGTTAGAACTTCAAAACCAGATTCAGAATATGCTGCTGGAAAACCCCATGCTAGAGCATGAGGAAAACTTCGAATACAGTGAGGATATTGTCGAATCTGATGGCGATGACTATGACGTACCTGAAATGCATGACGGCGACCCTATTCCCGAAGATATGCAAATCGATGCCGACTGGCAAGATGTAGTTGACCTGCCGATGCCGACACCGGCCGCCAGTAAACCGGCGGAATCTGATTATAATTTTCTCGAAAATCAGGATGGTGGTGAAGCCGATTTACAAACGCATTTGCTCGACCAATTAGCCCTGACTACATTGAGTGATAACGACCTGACCATCTGCTACACGCTGGTGCAAATGGTAAAGGACGACGGCTACCTGGAAAACACACTCCAACATGCTCACGAAAGTTTGCCCGCCGAACTTGAAATTGAATTGGATGAAGTGGAAGCCATGCACACCCTGATCATGCACCTTGATCCGGTAGGTATAGGCGCACGAGATTTACAGGAATGCTTGATGGTGCAGTTACTGGAAACAGACGAGGCCTGGGAACGTACTGATGACGCCAAGCTTTTAATTAGTGATCACTTTGAAGCATTGGGCAAACAGAATCAGGCCGAGCTAATGAAAAAAGCACGGCTGGATGAAGAACGTCTACTCGATGCACTGTCATTAATACGAGAGCTCAACCCTCGTCCCGGCTCTCAAATTGGTACGCGCAATATCGAATACATTGCTCCTGAAGTGTACGTGATACGAGCCAATGGCAAGTGGATAGCGAGTATCAACCCGGAACTGGCACCCAGCCTGCAGATTCAGGAAACTTACGCCGGCATGATCAAACGTCGCGATGGTAGTGAACAAAACCAGTATCTACGTGAAAAATTGCAGGAAGCGCGCTGGTTTCTCAATAGCCTCAACAGCCGTAATGACACTATCCTCAAAGTTGCCCATGCAATAGTTAAGCGTCAACAACAATTTTTTGATGACGGCGAAAAAGCAATGCACCCTCTGATCCTCAAAGATATCGCCGCTGATGTCGAAATGCATGAATCAACCATTTCAAGGGTAACCTCAAACAAGTACATGCAAACCCCCTTCGGAATGCTTGAATTTAAATACTTTTTCTCCACTCAAATGGAAGCCAGCGATGGCGACAACACCTCATCACGAGCCATCAAAGCGTTAATACGTGAACTGGTAGACGAAGAAAACCCACAAAAACCCTTGAGTGATAACAAAATCACGACTATGTTAGGAGGTGAGAAAGGAATTAAAGTAGCACGGAGGACAGTAGCCAAGTATCGAGAAGCATTACAGATACCACCGTCGAATGAACGCAAGCGCATCATATAGCTTAAACACCGAATTTCAGTATCACTCTGGCGCAACCCAAACGCGCCACACTAAACCTCTTCACAGCAGCACCAAACACCGACCCTTTTCACTCAGACATTTTGTCTGTCTTTCCACGTTCCGGAGAACTAACTATGCAGCTAAGCCTTACAGGACAACATCTTGACCTTACAGACTCACTTAAAGCTTACGTAGACACTAAATTTAGTCGTCTCAGTCGTCACTTCGATCACGTACTCGATACGCACGTGATTCTCTCGGTAGAAAAACTCAGGCAGAAAGCCGAAGCCACCATTCACGTTAGCGGCAAGAATATATTTGCCGTCGCCGTCCATGAAGATATGTATGCCGCTATTGATGCATTAACCGACAAGCTTGATCGACAAATTATCAAGCACAAGGAGAAAACCAAGAGCCATCACCGGTCGGAGGTTATACACCACGAAATGGTTATTTAGAAGAGTTTTCATACGCAGTATTTGGGTATAATTTTTACCCATGAACATCGTAGAAATGCTGGATCAAGACCGGATCATATGTAATCCGGAAACCAGCAGTAAAAAAAGGGTGATCGAACTACTCAGCCAAACCTTGTCGGATGAATACACCGACCTTACGGCAGCTCAGTTATTTGATAGTTTCAATACCCGTGAAAAACTCGGTTCAACAGCCCTGGGGAATGGGGTTGCCATTCCCCATGGTCGTTGTGCCAACATCGACAACGCCAGCATAGCCTTAATGAAGTTATCCAAAGGCATAGACTACGATGCGCCCGACTCCGAACCTGTTGATCTACTGGTCGGACTAGCCGTGCCTGAACAAGCCACTGAAGAACACCTGGAAATTCTTGCTACGCTCGCAGAAATGCTCTCTGATAAAAAACTGGTGACACGACTGCGTCGTGCCAACAGTAGTCAATCAATGCTCAGTAGTATTAAAAAATGGTCAGAAGCAGAAGCCGAGAACCACAACGATTCCGAAGAGTAGAACAGACTTGCATCAAACCCACGCCGTTCACGGCAACCTTCTTAAAATTGCCGGCACTGGAGTCCTGATCCAGGGTGACCCGGGTAGTGGCAAAAGTCGTCTCTCACTGGCATTGATTGATCGAGGACATCAGCTAATTGCCGATGATATGGTAGAAATTGATTCCAATTTAATGGGGAAATGCCCATTAACATTGAAAAACCACTTGCATCTACGCCATCTGGGATTGTTAAATGTACCGTATCAATACGGTTCAGCCAGCATCTGTGAGTCTGCGCAGATCGAGCTCATAATTAAACTCGATCAGAAGCATCAGGCGCAACCCGCACAACTGTCACCAACTTTTGCCAGTATTGATTTTCTGGGCCATAAAATCCCGTCGATTTTATACAACCCCGTCAAAGAACAACAACCGGCATTAATGCTTGAGGTGCTAGTGAATTACTTTTTCATTCAATATAAACAAACCGACCAAAGTACGCTGAGCAAAGACGGTATTCAGTAAAATGAAATTTATAATTGTCAGCGGGCTTTCCGGCTCTGGTAAAACCATCGCGCTACATGCGCTGGAAGATTCTGGTTACTACTGTATCGACAACCTGCCAATCGGCATTTTGCCGGATGCGGTTAAAGCCCTGAATGATCTCGGCGAACACGAGATGATTGCCTTTGGCATCGATGCACGCAGTGGTAGTAAAGAAATTACACGCTTTGAACAAGTACTACGCCAGCTACATGACAATCTGCCCAGCATAGATACCGAGCTGATTTTTATTATGGCGCGTGAAAATGTTCTGGTCAGGCGCTATGGAGAAACCCGTCGCGCCCACCCTCTTTCAGACAATGGCACTGTGCCGCTAATCGAAGCGATTAGAAAAGAGAAAGATCTGCTAGATTCTATTGCCACCCTGGCAGACCTGACTATCGACACTTCGGTCATGAATGTGCACCAATTAAACCGCATGATTCGTGAGCGCATGAGTGATGCTGATGGCGATAAGGAAAGTCTCTCAATTCAGGTTCAGTCATTTGGCTTCAAACACGGTGTGCCGATGGACTCTGACTATGTCTTCGATGTGCGCTGTTTACCCAACCCACACTGGGAGGCCGGACTGCGCGCTCTTACAGGCAAAGATCAGGACGTCGCCAGCTTTCTTGAAACCAGCGACATGGTTGAAGACATGTATCAATCCATCATGACTTTTCTTAATCGCTGGATACCGACTATTGCCGATGAAAACCGTGGCTATCTCGGCATTTCAATCGGCTGCACTGGTGGACAACACCGCTCAGTTTATATGACCGAGCGCGTTGCCAAGACACTGGAAAAACTCGACTTGGGTAAAATCAGCAAACGCCATCGCGAGCTCGGCGAGGACTAAACAGTGAGCGTCGCCCTGTTACTTATCACTCACGAAGATGTCGGCGAAAAACTGCTTGCTGTTAGTGAAAAAATTCTGAACCAACAACCACTAGCCACTGCCTGCATGAATGTTGGTTACGAGTGTAGTGTTGAAGCAGAAATCAAACGTGGTGAATCGCACTATCAGGACCTCAATCAGGGGGATGGCGTCTTGATCATGACCGATATCTATGGCTCAACCCCGTGTAACATCGCTGCAAAACTGGAACAGCACGATGATGTCATGGTTGTCGCTGGCGTTAATTTGCCGATGTTGGTTCGTGTCTTCAATTACCCAAAGCTGCCTTTGCAAGAACTGGCTCAAAAAGCCATCAGTGGTGGTCACAATGGTATCTTTTTATCGTCAGAAGCCAATCTGGATAATGGCGGAAAGTGATCAGCCGCGATTTGGCCATTATCAATAAGCTCGGTCTGCACGCACGTGCTGCGGCCAAGTTTGTCAATCTTGCCAATCAATTCGAATCCGAAATAAGTGTTAGCCGTAATGGCCGTACCGTAAATGGTAAAAGCATCATGGGTCTGATGATGCTGGCCGCCAGTATGGGCAGTGACATCACCGTTGCCATTGATGGCAGTGATGAATCCACTGCAATGCAGGATATCGCTGCCCTCATTGAAAACCGCTTTGAGGAAGACGAATAAGTCGTTCCCGACCTGATTCAAGACGAGACGCTGTGCGACAGGTATAATCACCGAAAGCCACGGATAACTTCATGACCGAATCAGTCAATCAGCAAGATATTAAACCGCTTGATCGAGTCTCTGAAGCTCTCGACGCCGGCGCGATGCAACCGGTGCGTCGCATGATGAACTCCCTCCACAGTGCAGAAATAGCCAATTTGCTGGAATCATTACCACCTTCTGAACGCGAGGTCGTCTGGAGTTTGGTTGCCAGTACCGATCAAGGTGACGTGCTGGTTGAACTAGCGGATGAAGTACGTACCGGTCTGATTGAAGACATGGACACCACCGAACTGGTAGCAGCAACGGAAGGCATGGAAACCGATGACCTGGCCGATTTTATCCAGGACCTGCCAGACACTATGACCACGCAAATTTTGCAGCTCATGGATAATCAGGATCGTGAGCGCGTACAGAGCATCCTCAAGTATGACGAACACACTGCCGGTGGCTTGATGAATACCGATACGGTGACTGTACGTGAAGACGTCAGTCTCGAAGTAGTGCGACGCTACTTGCAACAACGGGCTGAACTACCTGAACATACTGACAGTTTATTTGTAGTCGATAGAAATGAACGCTATCAAGGTACCTTGTCTCTTGAAACACTGGTGACCAGTGACCCGGCATTACCTGTAAGTGATGTGGTCAATCGGGATGCACCCGCATTTGCTGTGGAGCTTGATTCTCACGAAGTTGCAAAAGTATTTGAAAATCGCGACCTGTACTCTGCCGCGACGATTGATACCGATGGTCGTCTGGTCGGCCGCATCACCATCGATGATGTGGTTGACGTTATTCGTGAAGAAGCCGATAAAGACATCTTAAGCCGGGTAGGCTTGAGTGATGAAGATGATATTTTTTCGCGCGTCATACCCAGTACCCGACGACGCGCGGTGTGGTTGGGAATCAACCTTGCCACAGCGTTCATTGCCTCCTGGGTAATCGGCAACTTCCAAGGCACACTGGAAAAACTGGTCGCCCTGGCAGTGCTCATGCCCATCGTTGCCAGCATGGGGGGTATTGCCGGCACCCAAACCATGACCATGGTTATTCGCGGCATGGCGCTGGATCAAATTGGTAAATCCAACTACCGCTGGTTACTAACCAAAGAGATTATGGTTGGCTTTCTAAATGGTTTGATCTGGGCCAGCGTAGTTGCCATGGTCACCATACTTTGGTTTAAAGATACTCAATTGGGCTTAATCATTGGTATCGCCATGCTAGCCAATCAAGTCATCGCTTCATTTTGTGGCGTGATGGTACCGATGGTGCTGCGACGTATGGAAATTGATCCAGCCTTAGCGGGCGGCGTTATACTCACAACGATTACCGATGTGTGCGGATTTGTATTATTCTTAGGCTTAGCAACCCTAGTATTAGTGTAAACTAACTAGATCGACCTCTCTCCCGTCGATAGCAGTCGCTTTAACCATAGCGGAGAGATCTATGCGTAAACCATTCATACTCACTAGCGTACTTGTCTTACTCACAGGCATCACAACTGATGCATGGTCTCATGGTGGTGGCGTTGATAAACAAGGCTGTCACACCAATGGACAAACGGGCGAACATCATTGTCATGTCGCTCAACCAGCTAAGCCCAGAAAAAGTACTACCAACAAAATCATAGAAATTCCTGCGAGTAACACCAGCAGCTTTGTTAGTGGCAATAACAAACTCACCATCGCCATCCAGAAAGAACTGGTTCGGCTGGGCTATATGCCAGGCAATATAGTTGGCATTGCAGACCCAAAAACCATAATGGCTATCAAGTTTTTTCAGGAAGATATAAAACTAGAACCTACTGGCAAACGAAACCAGGAACTACTCAGGTTGATGCAAAGTTATGAACCTTAAGTTTTAGGCAGTGTAACGCCAGTCTGCCCCTGATATTTTCCGCCACGATCTTTGTACGAGGTTTCGCATTCTTCGTCTGATTCGAAAAACAACATCTGTGCTACACCTTCATTAGCATAGATACGTGCTGGCAAGGTAGTGGTGTTTGAAAACTCGAGTGTTACATGACCTTCCCACTCGGGCTCCAATGGCGTGACGTTTACAATTATGCCGCAACGTGCATAAGTAGACTTACCCAGACAAATAGTCAACACACTACGAGGAATACGGAAATACTCTACGGTTCGTGCCAACGCAAATGAATTCGGCGGGATGACACAAACATCGGATTGAATATCAACAAAGCTGTCTTCACGAAATTCTTTAGGATCAACAATGGCTGAATTGATGTTGGTGAATATTTTAAATTCATCCGCGCAACGTACATCGTAGCCATAACTGGAAGTACCATAAGAAACTATTTTCTTGCCACCCTGCTCTCTCACTTGCCCAGACTCAAAAGGCTCGATCATGCCTTCGGCTGACATTCGCTTAATCCATTTATCTGATTTTATCGCCACGCTGGTTCTACTCCTGGTTTAATCGTTTTTAATAACTATATTGGGAAAGTGATGACTGAAGTCTTGTGATTTTATCGCTAACTTTGCTGCTGTCTTGAGCGCAATCTCTCTATACATAGCGGCAATTTTTCCATCTGGTTCGTGCACTACTGTCGGCATGCCTGAATCCGCCTGCTCTCGTATAGTAATGTCCAGCGGCAATGAACCAAGAAACTCAACCTGATTGTCGGCTGCCATTTTTTCGCCACCACCGGCACCAAAAATATGTTCTTCATGACCGCAGCTTGAGCATATATGGGTACTCATATTTTCGATCACTCCAAGCACGGGCACTTCAACCTTTTCAAACATCTTCAAACCTTTGAGCGCATCCAGTAATGAAATATCTTGCGGTGTAGTAACAATAACTGCACCACTAACCGGGATTTTTTGCGCCAGAGTTAATTGAATATCGCCGGTACCAGGTGGTAAATCGATAATTAAATAATCCAGACCTTGCCAGTGCGTATGCCGCAGCAATTGTTCCAAAGCTTGAGTGACCATGGGACCACGCCATACCATTGGCGTCTCTTCATCAATCAATAAACCTATGGAGATAAATTGCACCCCGTGGTTCACCATGGGCTCAACCGACTTACCATCTTCAGACTGAGGTTTTCCCGAAGCGCCCATCATGCGCGGAATGCTGGGGCCATAAATATCTGCATCTAACACGCCAACCGTAGCGCCTTCCGCAGCCAGCGCCAGCGCCAAATTCACCGAGGTGGTTGATTTACCAACACCACCTTTACCAGAGGCAACCGCAATAATATTCTTAACTTCGGGTAACGGAGTGAGATTCTTTTGTACAGAATGGCTAATGACATCTGAAGTAGCTGTCACCGAAAATTTATTATCAGGAAAACGGGTCAACAAGGCTGATTCAACCTCTGTAGCGAGACTTTTACCTGCTTGCGCCGCAGGATACCCCAGCTTTAATTCGACACTGACCTGATCATCAGTGATTTCAACGGCCTCCACCTGTTTAGCAGAGACCAGGTCCTGACCATGCCACGGATCGGTAATCTCTGATAAAACCGAGTTAATATCCTGTGTGTTGAGAATTGCCATGCGCCAAACGCCTGTTGAAATCAGCGCGTAGTTTACACCAAGCAAGCCAACGAGAGCATAGAGAAATTAATGTTTTCCTGCTCGGACCAGAGCACCCAGACCCGCCTCAATCAAATGTTGACTGAGCATCTCCCTGATTTTAGCCGGATTGCCAAGCGCCATGGCATCTTCCACCATCTGCTCAGCCTGTTCGCGGCTGAATTCTGACAAGACCCATTTAACACTGGGCAGTGACGCCATACTGACACTAAGGCTGTCCAGGCCGAGACCCAGTAACAGTAATACCAATACCGGGTCACTCGCCATTTCGCCACAAATAGAGACAGGTGTGTCCACGCTATGCGCCTTTTCGATAATGACCTGCAAGGCCATCAAGAATGACGGGTGTAGATCTGAATATAAACTGGCGACTTTTGCATTGTTGCGATCGACAGCCAGTAGATATTGAATCAGATCATTACTACCAATGCTTAAAAAATCGACCTTTTCGGCGATACGATCAGCAATATAGACAGCCGATGGCACCTCAATCATCACTCCGATTTTTGGCACCGGTATATTCAAGCCATTTTCCGCCAACTCGGCGCGCGCCATAGAAATTAACGCCAGTGATTCATCCAGCTCACTCATGGTGCTGATCATCGGCAAAAGAATGTGCAGGTTTTTATGCTTTTCACTGGCGCGCAACATGGCACGCAACTGTGTCAGAAATATTTCAGGGTGATCCAGCGTGATGCGTACACCGCGCCAACCCAGAAAAGGATTTTCTTCTTTAATCGGGAAATAGCGCAAAGCTTTATCACCACCAACATCCAGAGTGCGCAATGTAACCGGCAAGTCCGGATAGGAAGACATCACTCGACTATAGATTTCCTCCTGCTCGTCTTCAGTTGGAAAACTGTCTCTAACCATGAATGGAAGTTCGGTGCGGTACAAGCCCAGACCATCACAATAATTACGCTGGTCTTGAGACAAGTCCGACATCAAACCACTGTTTATAAATACTGGTAGCCTAACACCGTCTTTAGTAATGGCAGGCTGAATTGCTACCTGCCGCAATTGCTCGGAAAGCTCGTATTCTTCCTGAATCAATAGCCGATAGGATTGACGAACATCATTACTCGGCTTGATACAAATTTGTCCGGCATAACCGTCGACCACCACCTCAACCATATCCAGCTGATTGAGTGGTAAACCGCTAGCACCCATTACCGTCGGCACACCAAGCGCTCTCGCCAGTATTGCCACATGCGATGACTGGGTACCCGTGGTGCAAATCAAGCCTGCCAATTTCTCGCGCGGCACTTCAGCCAACTGACTGGCAGAAATATCGTGCCCGATCAAAACAGTCTCTGCTGAATATTGCAGATCTTCTTCAGCTACATCCTTGCTCAAATACTCGAGTATTCTTCTACCCATGTCTCGAATATCAACTACCCGCTCACTCAGGTATTCATCATCCATTTCAGAAAATACTTGTGAGTATTCATCAATGGATTTACGTAGCGCACCTTGCACCCAGTCTCCATCATCAATACATGCATGGATCTTGCTGATCAAGGTGTCGCTATCGAGCATCATGCTGTAAGCGTCAAACAACACGGCCGTTTCGCCGCTCACACTATCCCCCATCTTTACCTTGAGGGTCTGCATATCTTGCTTCACATGCTTGATAGCTTCGGATAGTTTATGTTTTTCTTTGGCGGCGTCTTCGTGCTTGCGGTCAGGCACTTCGGCAAGATCAGCTTTGGCATACAACAACAAAGCTTTGCCAATTGCTACACCGGGCGCACCTGGTAAGCCGTTGATTCGAACATCATCGTGTTGCTCGCCACCATCGCTGGCAATTTCTCCGGAAAGCTCAGCAGCACTAATCGCAGCCGCCAGTTGTGCTCCAAGCGTGACCAAAAATGCAGTATCGTCTTCGCTATATTCTCGCTGCTCAACACTCTGAACCACTAACACCCCATACAAGCGTCTATGATCAACAATTGGCACGCCTAAAAACGCCTGGTAATTTTCATCGCCAGAATTTTCTATCAAGCTATAACGTGCATGACTTGAGGCATTGGCGAGATTGACGGGCTCTGCTCGTTGCGCAACCAGCCCAACCAAGCCCTGGTCCATAGTCATTTGTAATTGATTGACCAATTCCTGCTTGAGGCCATTGGTCGCTCTCAAGGTCAACCCACCCGCATCCGCTGAGCGTAGGAATACAGAACAGGCATCAGAATGCATCGCCTCCATAACCTGGTCGACGATAATACTGAGAGCGGTTTTCAGATCAGGAGATTTGCTTACCCGTTGAACAATCCTTTGTAGCGTAGCAAGCTGCGACATAGTCGTCAGCCTCCCGGCGGGCTTGCGGTTTCTTGTGGTTTGATCAGCGGCATTAACTCTTTCAAGGCGCGCCGATAGACTTTGCGCTTGAACGAAACTACCTTGTCAGAAGGATACCAATAATCAACCCAGCGCCAACCATCAAACTCAGGGCTATCAGATTCATCCAGCTTCACCTTGTTTTCCTGACCCACCAGGCGCAATGCATACCAGCGCTGCTTTTGCCCGATACACACTGGACTGGAATGACGCCTGATCAAGCGGCGCGGCAAGCGATAACGTAACCAGCGTTTGGTCACACCAATGACTTCGACATGATGGGGTTTAAGACCGGTTTCTTCCTGTAATTCACGGTACATTGCATCCAGATGAGACTCATCCTGGCGTATGCCACCCTGAGGAAATTGCCAGGCATCCTGATTGATTCGCTTTGCCCAGAAAACCTGACCGGTATCGTTGCATAAAATTATGCCAACATTGGGTCGAAAGCCGTCTGGATCAATCACAAAATCTGCCTGTAGGAGTAAATTTAAGTACTGATATTGTGTCAATAAAAGCTATATTTATCAATTGCTTTCTATACTTACCTACCACTGGGTTATCACCGATCCTCATTCATCACCACCTACACGGTGATATACTCAATCATCAACCGCGACCGTCGAAAACTCAAAATGAATCAGGTGCCTATCTATCTCTCTTTACAAGGCAAAAAGTGTTTTGTAGCGGGTGGCGGAGCTGTAGCCGAACGTAAAATAATGAGGCTAGTAAAAGCTGGTGTAGTGATACAAATTGTTTCACCAACTCTAACCCCCGAACTTCAGAAGCTGCATCAATACAAAGAAATTACCTGGGATAGACGTGAAGTTCATGAATCTGAATTCGATAGAGTTGTCGCGAATAAAGTTTCTCTCCCGTTTCTAATCATCGCCGCCACAAATAACAGGCAAGTGAATACAAATATTGCCGCCATCGCAAACAATTTGGGCATTCCTGTCAACGTCGCAGATGATGCAGAAAGTAGCACATTCTTTTTACCATCGATCATTGATCGTAAACCTGTGACGATTGCCATCTCGACTCATGGCCATTCTCCAGCATTGGCTAGAAAATTACGCACGAGCCTCTCAGCCTACATACCTAAAAACCTTGGAGCACTCGCCCGTTTTGCGCTACGTAATAGAGCACGAGTTAAAAATAATATCTTGGCTTTTGAAGATCGCCAAAAAATTTGGCATGAAGTAATCGATGGTGAAATCGGTGAACGTGTACTCAAGGGCAAAGACGCGAAAGCTCAACGAGCAATAAATAAACTTATTGATAGCTACGCCAATGAAGAATCACAAATTGGCGAAGTTTATCTGGTCGGAGCCGGCCCGGGTGACCCGGAACTACTGACACTAAAAGCACTGCGTATTATGCAAAAAGCGACCATCATTTTGCATGATCGCCTGGTCTCAAAAGAAATCCTTGAACTGTGTAATCCAGATGCTGATTTAATTTATGTCGGCAAACGCAAAGCAGATCATAGTGTGCCACAAGAACTACTCAATCATATGCTGGTACGTCTCGCCCACGAAGGACACCGGGTTTGTCGTCTTAAAGGCGGCGACCCGTTTATCTTTGGTCGTGGTGGTGAAGAAATCGACAAGCTGGCAATTGCCGGCGTTAACTTTCAAGTAGTCCCTGGTATTACTGCAGCCTCGGGTTGCGCCAGTTACGCCGGTATACCACTGACTCATCGTGATCATGCCCAGTCGGTTACCTTCATTACCGGGCATAGTGCAGAGCAAGAACTTGATTGGAAATTATTATGCAAGAAAAATCAGACCCTGGTGATTTACATGGGCCTGGATAAACTCGAATCGATCAGCAATGAATTAATAGCAAACGGCCTTGATCCAGACACTCCGGCCGCACTGATTGAACAAGGCACCACCAGTAACCAGCGTGTACATATCGCCAGCGCCAATGACTTGTTAAAAACTGTAAAACGCGCTAATGTACAAGCGCCTACCATAATAATAATAGGCACTGTAGTA
>CALISW010000198.1 GCA_938041655.1 uncultured Thiotrichales bacterium
AACAGGTTTGTATAACTGTCGTTATTGGATAAGTCAGATTCAATCTTGGCAGCCAACATTAATGTTTTGGCAGAATGTGATTTATGGGTGAGGTAATGCTGCAAAAAGCCACTGGCTGTAATTGCATCAGTGTTTCTTTGAGACATTAGCGCCAGTTGATACAGGGCAATAGTTTGTGCCGAGTTCACCTGGACGGCCTTGCTGAAGAAATCCTTGGCCCGATTATTTTCATTGGCACGTAAAGCACACAAGCCGGCATTGGTCAGAGCAGTATCGGGTTGTGCATTGCCAGGAGAGTTAGCTGCTATCAGGAAATTTTCTTCAGCTGCTGCGTACTTTCGTTCTGCACATAAATAGTTACCGAAATTATTTCTGATGGCAGGGTCATTGGGTGCAATTTGTATGGCTTTTGAAAAATAACCTTGTGCTTGTTGGCTCAAGCCCTGGCGTTGATAGATCAGCCCGGCCACACTATGTGCCTTGGCATTGTCCGGATTATGTCGAATACTTGATTTAACCAGATCCAGTGCTCTTGGATAGTCCTGCGACTGCATAGCGATTGAGGCTTCTGTCAGCTTCATCAATGAGGTTTCGGCATTCAGAACAGGCAATACTTTAGTACCAGTATTGTTGCAGCCAATGAGCAGGCTCAAGACGATGATTAAAACGGTTAATTTCATGGTGAACAAGCTTACAGCAACAGCTTTGTTGCGGAAAGCGATCAGGCCCTGATGATGGTCTTTCAATACTTGCTATTCGCCTCTTTTCAGCGTAAAAAAGTCACTAATAGCGATATTCTCGGCGGTAATCAATGTATAGCGATGATCTAGAGCGGACTCGGCAAAAATTACATGAACTCAGTCTGGAGCATGGTGACCTGGATGACATGATTGCCCGACTGCATGATGCGATCAATGTTGATCAATTACAGCTGCGTCGTCTTAAAACACGCAAGTTGGCGCTTAAAGAACAAATCGAGAAATTACGTAGCGCCTTGATCCCTGATATTGATGCCTGAATGTAGTCTTCCAGTCCTGTGAAAGAATTACATGCTCTGCTGGAAACAGTAGCGAAACTAAGAGACCCGGACACGGGTTGTCCTTGGGACTTGAAACAAACTCATCAATCATTGACCCCGTATTTACTGGAAGAGGCCTACGAAGCGGTAGAGGCCATCGAGTCCGGTGATATTACTGAACTAAAACAGGAGTTGGGTGATGTGCTTTTACAGGTGGTTTTACATGCGCAGTTAGCAGGGGAGGCAGAAGAGTTTTCTTTTGCTGATGTAGCACGAACGATCGATGAGAAAATGATCAGGCGCCATCCCCATGTGTTTGCCGATCAACAATTTGCTGATGAAACTGAGCAAAAACAATTCTGGGAAGCCGAGAAACAACGCGAGAAAGGGGTTGGCGACACGCAAGAAAGTATCCTGTCCTCATTGCCATCAAACTTACCCGCTTTACTAAAAGCCGAGAAAATCCAGAAACGTGTTTCCCGGGTAGGGTTTGACTGGGATGATGTCGCTCAGGTGATTGATAAAATTGAGGAAGAGATGCAGGAAGTAAAAGATGCTTTGTTAAGTGCTGATGAGCAACATGTACAAGAAGAGGTTGGAGACTTGTTATTTGCTGTAGTCAATCTGGCTCGCTTCACCAACATCAATGCTGAGTCGGCTCTGTTCAGTGCGAATAGGAAATTCACAAGGCGTTTTCAACAGCTTGAATTAATGGCAGACCAAGAAGAGAAAATGTTGAGTGATTGCACTTTGAGTGAGCTTGAAGCTTATTGGTCAAAAGTCAAAGCTGGAGAATAATTACTACTACCGATCAAAAACCATCTTTACCTGATAGAGATTGACTATTTCATCTGCTGAATTTCTGGGAAGAAGTGGTGCAATTTCAGAATCCGAACCAGAGTCGATTAGCGTGCCAGGCCTTGAGCCGTCTACTAGCCAGCGATCACTCCACTGATGGAGAGCAATCATCACAGGCAATAGTGCGAGACCTTTTTCAGTCAGTCGATATTCCAGACGCTTGTCTCCACTCTTAACTGGCACCTTCTTGAAAATGCCATCTACAATAAGGCTTTTGAGGCGTTGCGTGAGCAAATTTTTAGCGATTCCGGTGCGTTGTTGGAGCTGACTAAACCGCTTATAGCCAAGCAGGTTCTGGTAGACCAGCTCTATACTCCATTTCGGCCGCAAAACCTTGAGTGCTTCATCAATCGGGGTTTTTGATATCTTCATTGGTTTAAAAAATAAACTATATGAGTTTATAATATAAACTAAAAATTGAGTTATTTCAGGATTAGTGTGAACAGGTACCGCTCGTTAGCGTTTTAATACCGTTTATCATTGCTATGGACGGCTTATTTAGATACAAATACACTACTAAAAACTGCAATTAAAAGCTGCGTAGACAGCATTGATTAGACAGTTCTGAGCATCAGCTGGGCTGATGTTGGGGATCACATTCAACTAAAGGGTTTCGCAACTGTGTTTGACAACTTCTTCGCTATTTCTGATAGCTGTCGTTTATTTCTGACTAAACGATACTTTCACTCCATCATTGTTCTAGTGATGATGGTTTTCTCACAATCATTATGGGCTTCTACCTGCGCCAGTTATGAGTTTTTTGAAGATTCCAGAGAGTTATGGGAACTCGATTTACTGCAATCTTTAAATCCAGTGGATACCGGCACTATATCTGTAGCCGATGGAAATCCGGTAAATTTGAATGCTGCTGTAAATACGCAAAGTCTAGATGGTTATGCATACGAGTTTGAGTTTGAGTTAATAGCAGAAGACAACGATGTATTTCAATTAAGAGTAGTGTCTGATGATGGCAGTCGTTTGTATGTAACAGAAACTGCTGGAGAGATAATACGTATTGACAACGATGGAATACATGCTGCGCAAACTCAGACAGATAGTTTTAGAGTATTAAGCAACACGCCTGGTCCTTTCGGTCTTCCTATCAGAGTCGAATACTTTGATGTTATCCAGGCTGGAGAACTGCAAATTTTTATCAGCAAGAACGGCGACCCTGAAAGAGAACTGTCTTGTGCGGATACCTTCAACACTAATAATGTTTGTGCAACTTATAGTTTTTATCAAGACCCTATCCTGTTATATACCGTCGATAATCTTCGCGATCCAGCCACTTCCGGGTTGATCGAGGACACCACATCTAACCCATTTGATATCACTGTTGAAGATGGTGGCAGCGGTGAAGAAGCAAGTTTTGGTTATATTTTCAGAACCCAGATCAATCTTCCAGAAGATGGTCGATATGAATTTACTACGACCAGTGTAGAGGCTAGCACTCTGTCAGTAGACGGTGTGAAAATTGTAGATAACGAGGGCTTGCATGCGGCACGCGAAGTAGCTAATGGACAAACCTATACAGCCGGATTCTATGATCTTGAGGTTCGCTACATGTTTGGTGCGGGACCAAATCTCGAGCCGGGGCTGGATGTTAGTTGGTCAGGTCCGGGCTTCACGCGTGTGCCGCTTACCTGTGATGATGTTGGTACCGATCTGGCCGATAGTGATAACGATGGCATACTGGATGAAAATGATAATTGCCCGGCAAACGCCAACGTAAGACAACAAGATACTGATGGTGATGGTGAGGGTGATGCTTGCGAGTTACTGCCTTTTGATGATTCATTAGTCGCTTATTGGCGTATGGATGAGATCAACAGTGCGGTCGCAATTGATTCAGTCGGTGGTCATGATGCAACCACCTTTGGAACTAACTGGCTGCCCGAGAACGGCAAGATCGAAGGCGCGCTGGAAGCACGTGATGCGTATGCTCGGACTGAACCCAGTTCTGATTTCAGTTTAACCAGTCACACAATTGCTGCCTGGATATATATTCAAAACCCCGCGTTTTCTGATGCTAATCGACCAATTATTAGTCATGGCAGACAAACTACTAACTGGTTTGCGTTAAATTTAAAAAACAATCGGCAGATTGAGTATGTACCTAATTTTAAATTAACACCGGGCAGACCTTGGTGGTGCACAGCTGCAGATGGCTGTGATAACTGGGAGCCATTGATAGGTTCGGTTACTCGGTTTCTACCGAACCGTTGGTATCATGTTGTCGGTACATATGATGCGAATCAAGAGTTAGGTAGAATTTATATTGATGGTGCTCTAGATAACGCGGAAGGTGATATTGTTCCACAAGAAACTTCATTGGGGCCTGTTACATTAGGTTGGATAAATGCCGAAGATCAAGGGATAGCTCAATGGAATGGTCGTCTTGATGAAATCCGGATCTACGATCGCGCTTTGACTTCTGCGGAGGTTGCAGAGCTTTATGCATTCCCGAATGCACCGGATCTGGATAACGATGGCGACGGTGTCCCTAACGATAATGACAATTGCCCACTGGTTGCCAATGCCAATCAAAATGATTTTGATAATGATGGTTTTGGTGATCTTTGTGATGATGATCGTGAGGGTGATGGTATCCCGAACGAGGTGGACGTTTGTCCGTTGATCGTAGATCCAGAGCAAGCAGATAATGATGATGATGGTCTGGGTGATGCCTGTGATGAAGACGATGACGGTGATGGTGTTAGAGATGGAGATGATAATTGCCCGTTTGTAGCTAATCAGCAGCAGCTTGATCTGGATGGTGATGGTAGTGGTAACGTCTGTGACGCTGACGATGATGGCGATGGTTTTGATGATCTGGCTGACAATTGCCCGCTAGCTGCTAACCCTGATCAAGCCGATAGTGACGGTGATGGTATCGGCGACGTCTGCGATTCGTTCATCGATACCGATGAAGATGGTGTTATTGATTCACTCGATAATTGTCCTGGTCAAGCCAATCCACAACAACAGGATATAGATGACGATGGCCAAGGTGATGCCTGTGATACCGACGACGATGGTGATGGTGTTGCTGATGGTATAGATAATTGTCCGGCATTGAGTAATACCGATCAAGCTGATGCGGATGATAATGGTCAAGGTAACGCTTGTGATACTGACGATGATGGTGACGGGGTAGATGATGCCGATGACAACTGTGCATTAATTAGTAATGCAGATCAGCAAGATACCGACGGCGATGGGCTGGGTGATGTTTGTGACAACCTGACCGATCAGGATAGTGATGGAGTAGCCGATGCAGATGATAATTGTCCTGCCGTGAGTAATTCAGATCAGGCTGATGCTGATAGCGATGGTGCTGGTAATGCCTGTGACTCTGATGACGATGGCGATGGTGTTGGTGACGGCGAAGATAACTGCTCATTAGTAGCCAATGCTGATCAAGCCGATAGGGATGGAGATGGCGAGGGAGATGCCTGTGATAGCGACGACGATAATGACGGTGTTGATGATGAAGCTGACAATTGCCCATTCACCAGTAATGCCGACCAAGCTGACGCTGATGAAGATGGCATAGGCGATGTCTGTGAAATAACACTGGATACCGATGACGATGGCATCAACGATCTGGTCGATAACTGTGTTTCAGTTGCCAATACCGATCAGTCAGACATCGATGATGATGGTCAAGGTGATTTATGTGATAACGATGATGACGGTGACCTGATTGGTGACAGTCTGGACAATTGCCCATTGGTAGCTAATGCCGCCCAGACAGATCTGGATGAAGATGAAGTTGGTGATGCCTGTGATAGCGATGATGATAATGACACTATTGAGGATGCTGATGATAACTGCCCACTGATTGCGAATCAGGACCAGTCAGATATTGATGACGATGGTCAGGGCGATGCCTGTGATGCCGATGATGATGGCGACGGTGCGGCAGATAGTGAAGACAACTGTCCTATCGATGCCAACGCTGATCAGTTGGATAGTGACGGCGACGGACAAGGTGATGTTTGTGATGCCCTGACAGATAGTGATGGCGACAGTATCCCGAACGGGCTGGAATGTGCCGGTTCACTGGATCAGTGTCGAGACAGTGACAATGACGGCTTCCAGGATTATCTCGATAGTGATGATGATGGCGATGGTATTCAGACCCTGAATGAACTCGGTGATAGCCCTGATGTACCGCAAGATACTGACGGAGATAGCGTTCCAGATTATCTGGAGTCCAACCTGCTCGATACCGACGCCGATGGTGTACTCGATCACGAGGATGATAATGACGACGGCGACAATACTCCGACTTCAGGCGAGGTGGGTGATGACGGTCGCTTCCCGGACGATGCCGATAACGATGGCATACCCAATCATCTGGACGCCGACAATGGAACCGGTAACGGTATTGATATCACCGGCGCCGGTGACAGTGACAGTGACGGCATGAGTGATGTCGTCGAATGTCCTTTAGGTTCACTTTGTCCGGATGCTGATAATGACCGGGTGCCGGATTACATGGATATTGATTCCGATGGCGACGGTACAGCCGATGCAGAGGAAGCCAATCTGGATACCGACGGCGATGGTATCCCGGATTCGCTGGAAGCTAATAATGTCGACGTTGATGGCGATGGACTGTTTAATTTTGAGGATGCCGATGACGATGGCGATGGTTTAACCACGCTATTCGAAACCGGTGCTAACGGTGGTAGTCTGCCTCAGGATACCGATAATGATTTAATTCCGGATTATCTGGATGGTGATAGCC
Source organism: uncultured Thiotrichales bacterium (assembly GCA_938041655.1). Taxonomy (GTDB): domain Bacteria; phylum Pseudomonadota; class Gammaproteobacteria; order CAZUMV01; family CAZUMV01; genus CALIRD01. The sequence goes on from CALISW010000198.1 coordinate 6,633, forward strand.
TCGGTCGCGGTGAAGGGGATGGCAGTGGTGACACCGATGGCGACGGTTTGAGTGATCGCACTGAATGTCCGAATGGTTTGGTTTGCCCGGATTCTGATAATGATGGTATTCCTAACTACAGTGATAACAACAGTGATAACGACTCTACCCTGGATGGCGACGAGATCGGACCTGATCCTTCTAATCCAACTGACACTGACGGGGATGGTGTGCCAGACTATCTCGAGCCAGATAATGTTGATACCGATGGTGATGGTATCTTCAATCAGGAAGACGATGATGATGATAATGACTTTGTCATGACCGAGAACGAGATTGGATCGGGTGATGCCTTGAATCCTCAAGACAGTGATGGCGACGGTACTCCGGATTTCTTGCAGGCTGAATTTGAAAACAGTGCCGTCACGGTTGGTATCGACGGTGGTGCCGGTAGTATGACTGCGCCACAACTTTTTGCGTTCGTTGTAGTTTTGTTGCTGGTAACTCGTAAGAGACGTCGTTACTATCTACCTAACCACTAATTCAATCATAAGTATTAAATGATATCTGTCAGAGAAGCTTCCAGTTTGCGACGTAAAGCAATGTATAGAGCATTGCTTTGCTTCTCGCTGTTAAGCTTTAGTACCCTTGCTTGCGCTGGAGACGGGCAATGGTACCTTGGTATCGGTGGCGGTACTACCACACTGGAGCCTGAAACTACCGGCAGTCCGTTTCGTCTGGATCAAACCAATGCAACCGGTTACAAACTTTATGCCGGCTATGACTGGCGGCAAAAATTCAGCTTCGAAGGTTTTTATGCCGAATTAGGTGAAGCTACTTTTACCAATGGCAGTAACCTTAACTACAGCGTTTATGGACTGGGTCTGAACTATTACTTACCAGATAATGATGTTGGACCTTCCTTGTTCCTTAAGCTGGGTGTGAGTGGCTTTAATAATAGCGGTACCGTGAATTTCAATGTTGAGAACTCGAATCAAATCTATGCGGGCGTCGGGCTGGAAGTAAAATTTGAGAACGGCTATGCCATTCGCGGTGAATTCGATTACTACGATCGTGATGCGCAATATTTTGGTTTGTCGATCAGTAAGCGATTCGGCAGAGCCAAAGACCATATTCCTGACTGGGCTCGCGACATGCAGGTGGGTGGCCCGGAGTTTGATAGTGAAGAATCTGGATATACTACTCTTAAACCTGAAGACATGTTGCCAGAGGACAGTAGAAGTTCAGGGGTGGTTGAAAGTATTCCTGATCTGGATAATCCAGCTATATTGACCAGCTCGCTGGGCGTACTGGAGGGAGTAAGTTTTGTGCCGGGTACAACTACCCTGAATCCAGAATCCACCAGAATACTGGACCGAGTGGCTGAAACAATATTGGGTTATGGCACAACCAGTTTCGTGCTGATTGGTCATACCGATGATGTTGGTGACCCCGCGGCTAATCAAGAGTTATCACTGCAGCAAGTCAAAGAGATTGGCGCTTACCTGAAAAGTAAAGGGGTTGATGACAAACGTTTGACGTATATTGGTGCCGGTGAAGCCGAGCCACGCACGCGCAACGATTCGCCCGAAGGCAGAGCGATGAACCGTCGTATTGAATTACTATTGAATTAGACGCTGTACCTTAAAGAGAAAAACGCATCGACAAATCGATGCTGCTGATATTTTTAGTCAACGCACCGCTTGAAATATAATCAACCCCGGTAGTCGCAATTTCTGCAATTGATTCAATCGTAACATTGCCCGAAACTTCCAGTTTGCTTTTGCCGTTACATCGTTCCACCGCGGTGCGCATATCATCCAGACTAAAGTTATCCAGCATGATAATGTCAGCGCTCGCGTTAAGCGCCTGTTCGAATTCATCCAGATTTTCGGTCTCCACTTCAATCTTCAAATCGCTGTATAACTCTCTGGCTTTACTGACAGCCTTCGCTATAGAGCCACAAGCAACAATATGATTTTCTTTGATCAGGACCTGATCGTACAAACCAATACGGTGGTTGCTGCCACCACCGACAGTAACGGCGTATTTTTGTGCCAGACGTAAGCCCGGTATCGTCTTGCGCGTGTCGAGAATTTCGGTATTAAAGTTTTTCAGTTCACTGGCATAGGCGTG
>CALISW010000199.1 GCA_938041655.1 uncultured Thiotrichales bacterium
GGAGAGCCTACACGCGGGGCATTGTCCAACATTCTACCCAAGCGTCTGCCAAACGGTTGGCAGATATTATTAACCAATGAAATATTTCTGGACCATGAAGGCAAACACTGGGAAGCCATAGGAATACCACCAGAAATTGAAATAGAAGTATTTAATAAAACGGATGTTATGCAAGGTCATCTACAAGCTGTGGAAACAGTAATCGAAATAATTATGGATTCAGGCGCTTGAAATCAGAAAACTCTTTAACTGGTCTATTCGAGCTTTGGAATTGCATCTTCTCTTAATAAAAAACTAAAACCGTCGTATTGGAAACGTTGCACACCATCCCATTCGGGTTTAGATGTTTCCGACCCGCTAAGTACTTTGTTAAAGGAATTCGCTACACCAATCAAGATTTTTGGATCTACTCTCGGCGTGTTGTGTGCTGGAAATAATAAGACTAATTGCGGACTGAGTTTCGCCAAATAATTAATTGATTTTTTGTAGTCTACTAAATCAGTCTCATCCGCAAACAGCCAGATTGGTCCGGCGTAGTAGCTGTCTCCTGTCCATAAATATCCTGCCTCTTTATCCAACAACGCAATCGAATCGTCAGTATGACCAGGAATAGACAACACCTCTAATACACGACCACCCAAATCAAGGCGCTCACCTACAGCTATGACACGCGTGATCTGATAGGGACGGATAATATGATTAGCTTGTGTAACTCCTTCAGGTAACGGCTTACACAACGCTGCTGCAGACGCTTCTTCTTTTACCAAAGCATCATTAAGGCCTGCGCTACGTTCTATAGAAAACACAGTAGAGACAGAAGCAATATTTTCAAACTGATAATTACCACCGATGTGATCGATGTGGGAGTGGGAGTTGATCACAGTGACTGGCAAGCTAGTCAGTTTCTTTACAATCGCATGAATATCACCAAGACCGTTTCCCGTATCAAAAAGAATCGCCTGATTGTCACCCAGAATTAAATAGGAGATAACCTCTTGCCACTGATGAGGCTCATAAATAGCCCAGACACCATCCCCTACTAAATAGACTTCAAACCAGTTATTGCTGGACTCATGTAAATCCAACTCGGCGTATTCAGGCCGGGGTAATTTGGCACAGAATGTATCCAATGAATCAGAGAGTGTTGATTCTGACAGTGGATCAGAAAGACAACCGCAAATGACGATACACATTACGCTCAGCATCAATGCTTTGAGTGTAGACACAAGCTGCCATCCTGATCTATGAAGAAAGTGTTAGTATCCTAGAACATATTTTGATCTAACGCACTGATGTGCAAAAGTTCTATTGATTTGTACTTAAACGGGAAATAGTCGAGATGGGAATCATCGCTAAAAACATGCCACTGGTGGCGCAGCAAGCTGGTGTTTGGGAAGGTGAGTACGTCCACGTGGATGCCAACCATCAGGAAATTGACCGACACCAGTCACGCCTGATTTGTCGCCTGCATGACAGCGAAGATGACGGCGCTATTTTGAACCAGTCGAATATTTATACCTGGGCTGATGGCACTCGCGAAATACGCTTTTTCGAAGGTGTCTATAAAAACGATCGCCTGCATATCAAAAATGACTTGATAGATGGCTGGACAGCATCAATTGATCTGGACGAAACCAACAGCACTATCATGGTGCAATGGGTTCGACCGGGCGAAACCGGCTTTCGTTATTATGAAATCATTACTCTCAGTGAAGACGGCCAACAGAAAAACCGCACCTGGCACTGGTATCGTAACAACCAGTTGTTTCAGCGCACCCTGATTAATGAAAATCGCATCAGTGATGACTGGCAAGCACACGATTCTGAAGAATACCTGCACTATCAACCACGTCAGGCGATCAAGTAGAGTATGAACGCTCATCTGATTCTTGTACTGCATATTGTGGTGCTGGGTTATTGGCTGGGTTCAGAATTAGTCATTAACAGCACTTACCGCTACGTCAGCTATGCCAAAGACATGCCCTTTGCTGAACGCAAACACTTAATGCAACATGTTATGAATGTCGACCAGCATGTGCGCTATGCCTTGATCCTGCAATTCACACTGGGCTTTATGTTGGCAGCTACACGAGGTTATTTGCCTCTCGCTCAATCAACAGCCTGGATATTTCTACTCGCCGGTATCGCTTGGTTGATTGCGGTTGAGTTTGTGCATAGGCAGCAACATAGTGAGCGTGCAGGATCGTTATCTAGAGCTGATCGAGTACTGCGCTACCTGTTAATGCCGATCTTGTTAGTGATCGCCTGGTTAGCATTCAGCAATAAAATCGCCATGCCAAACTGGCTTGGCTTGAAGCTCATTTGTTTTGCCGCAACCATGGCCTGTGGCGTCGGTATTCGGTTCGCCTTGATCAGGTTTTTTGAAATCTGGAAAGAAATCGAAAATCAGGGTTCAAATGAAGAACGGGAACAACTAATCAGAGCTGTCTACGTCAAGGCAACCTCAATACTGCTGCTGTTGTGGGTCTTTATCGCCATTATTGGCTGGCTGAGTATCTGGAAGCCGGCTCTTTAGTAAGTCACTACCAAGCTATTGAATTACCCTGATAGTCATAGAACTTGCCATTATCATCATCTTCAAGTTGTTGAATCACAGCCAGCATACCCTTAATACTTTCAGCTGGTTCGAGTGGAGCGCGCTCACCGCCCAGATCGGTTTTCACCCAACCAGGATGTAGCACCACACAGGTAAAACCTTCGGACTCCAGTTCAATAGACAGTGATTTATTCATAGTATTCAAGGCGGCTTTGCTAGCGCGATAGTCATAATAACCACCAGAGTTGTTTTCGATACTCCCCAGGATACTGGTGATATGTATCACCTTCTTCTCCTTACCCTCAAGCAGGTTATCGTACAGCGCCTGAGTAACGCGCATTGGCCCCAGACTATTAATGTTGTAAGTCATCAGTGCTTTGTCGAAATCAAAGCTCTTGAAATTTTCCTGCGGGTTACCAATCACCCCCGCGTTATTAACCAGAACATCAATCGCAGTACCCTTGAGTGACTTTGCCATACTGGCAACACTCTCACTATCAGTCACATCCAGTGCTACTACTTGTGCGCCCGTTGCTTTTAATTCGACAGCTTTTTCAGGACTGCGCGCAGTTCCAATAACCGTGTAGCCGAGTTGTTTAAATTGTTTGGCAAACTCCAGTCCAAGACCACGATTAGCACCGGTGATTAATACGGTTTTTTGTGGGGATGATGATAAAGAGGATGCTTCAGCAAACGAATACTGCGAGCCTATTAACATAACGCCAACCATACACAGTGTAACCAGACTGAAGATTAACTTTTGACTTATTTGTATTTTAAACATGAGTCTCCCTGATTGAATCAAGCACTTAATAGTCACCAAAATTTTGATCTATTCCTAATGCTATAAACATTCCCAAAAATGAAGCGCATAACAATGCAGCAAGTCTCTTTGTGAATTTGGGATTGTCATTTTGCATAAATCGAATCTTACCGCCAGCCCGGCCAGAGATAGAGGCTAGAAAAATAAGTAAGCCGATTTTAGCCAAACCAAAAATTAACCGCCAAACCTTCGACCAATCGCTAAAACCATATATTTCCTAGAACAAAGTGACCAACAGACCATATATAAAACCAAATAACAAATACACCCAGACAGGGGTGTATTTCTTTACGGTCGCATGGGTTACAGGTTCTTCAATCATTCAGATCAGCCGTATGTATTTTATTTTTTTCACTCTGGGCACGGTCAATGGCCCTGCCTTTACTGATAATAAACCAGGCATTGATGAGAATATAAAAAATAACAGCTGCGATCACATAAACAATAGAGCCTGTTTTATAAGCAAGAAAAACAGCCAGCGCAAGAATGACCAACCCAAGCAGGTGCCCTTTGATCCTTGCCGTGGCTAGTTGTGCTGGCGTCATTATTCTATTCCTTTGGTGGCTCGTATTTTTTACGAACAGAATGATCCAGTTCAGACCCA
>CALISW010000200.1 GCA_938041655.1 uncultured Thiotrichales bacterium
CTCATGTCTGTAGTTACAGCACCAGCAACAGCCATGGCGGTAATCGCTCCGTAAGAATGTCCGGACATGATCAGGTTTTCGGTCTGAACCTTGCGAGTCAACTCAGGTAGCATTGCTATTATACTTTCCAGCTCATCGGTAGTGGTTCTCATATCTTCCAGGCGCAACTTCCATTGTTGCTGCTGCGCATAAGATTTATTTAACGGGTTTTGTGGTGAGTCGATGTGGCGGATTGCGAGAATCAGGAATCCGGATTCAGCCCAGGCATCTGTTACTCGGTCGTATAAGTCGTAATCCGAGAAGGCCCCATGTGAAAAGAGTATGACACCAACTGGGTCAGGTTCTGAATCGGTTGGGTAGATAGCTCGAATCGGCACGGCGCGTCCAGTGGTGGTCTCTATCGAGATGACTTTGTGAGCAACCGTGCTCTGTTTTAGATCGGGTGCGGGTTGGGTGGCACACGCTGATACAAGTAGCACTAGAGCTGGAGTTAGCAGGATTGCAAAATATTTGGCCATGAACTTGTGCATTATTACTCCAGGGTTTTCAAGACGACAGGTCGTGCAAGATGCGCTGTACCAGTTTTTCACGACGCTCGGATTGCTTGGTTTGTAGCGATTCATCGGCAGTGAATGCTTCGATTTTTTCAGTTCCGCCAAACCCATTTTCTTCAGAAAGTTTTTCGTAGATATCCATGCGGTCTCTCAATACAGAGATCTCCATCGCCAAGCGTAGTACTACATCGACTACCTGATCCATATTGGGGTTTGTAATGAATGCTGGCTTGGTACGTTGGCTGTCTAACATCAGCTCTGCAACGCTAGGGGTCTGGTTTTTGTCCTTGCTCATGGCGCTACTTGTGCACCAAATAGAAAATAACTATTGTTGCCACCCGCGGCTTGATAGTCAGTAAAACGTTCTTGCTCATCAAAGCCTGCTTTGGCCAGAGCAGCATCAATATTGGTATCTACAAAGCCAGTCCAGAAGGGTTCGCCGTTGTTGATCACCTGCCAGTCATTGGTCACCTGCGAAGGTATACCTATTCGATCGGGCTGATAGGGCACGTCAATATTGAAGAACACCCCGCCAGGAGAGAGCAGGCGTTTTACCTCTTGCATTATCTCTACCAGCTTTTCGTCCCACGTTTCATGAAACAGGATTTGACTGACTATAAGATCAAACGAATTGTTTTCAAAGCCGGTTTTGGCAGCGTCCAGTTGATGAAAGTGCATTTCCAATTGACTGTCTTCAGCCATCATATGGGCACAGCGCATGAACGGGCCAGACAGATCAAGTCCGTGGACTTCAGCCTCAGGCCAAAATTCTTTAAGACCGCGCGTCAGTGCTCCTATACCGCAGCCCATATCGAGAATCCTGGTTGGTTTGGTATCCGGGAACCGTTGGGTAATGAGTTGTGCCATCGCATGTCCACCAAAGGTATCTTTGGTCTTGCCGGTACTAAAGCCTTTGGCAGCGGTATAGAGTTGAATCGTTCCGTAATAGAGCAGGGGTGAGGTCAGGCCATTTTTTTCTGAATCAAAAAAATAGCCGCCAGGTTGGCGATGTATTTCAGTGCTGCCAATGGGTTCTGGTAATTCAAGTTCTTGATTCAGACTCAGACTACCCAGTTTATTATCGCTGGCATCAATTTCGCTCGCTCTTTGTTCGGCAGACTCGAGTATTCTATCGACAGTATCTCCAACCGTCTCCCACAACAGATCCTGCGAGGTATAAACAGCCGAGCCCCACAGTTGAAATAGATGTTCTTTTTCAAATAAACTTTTTGCTTCAGCGCGTGATTCAGGCGGCTTGCCATGTTGCTCTGTATATTCGGGCAGTAATTTTTCCTCGTAAAGAGCGTGAATTTTTTGTTCCAGAGCTCCGTTAACACATTTCTTGAGAGTGCCGACAAATGCTTGTCTGGATGACTCTTCTTTATTGGGTTGGTATGTCTCTGTAAATGTTTTGCTCATATTAGTTATCACTCATGCCCATTTTAGGAATGAAAAGAGACTGTGTGGGTAACATAGTCGTTTTTTCTTCGGTGAATAATTCAATCGAGGCGTGTAAGCCATCACGACCGACGCCGGATTGTTTGTAACCACCGAATGGTGCACGCAAGTCTCTGGTTAGCGGAGTGTTGACCCAGACTGTACCGGCTTTAATCTGACGACTGCATTTCATGACAGAGGGTAAATCATTTGACCAGACATAACTCACCAGGCCAAAGTCAGAGTCATTCGCGATACTAATAGCTTCATCAAGATCGCTGTATTTTTGCAGGGCCACAAAGGGGCCGAATATTTCTTCCTGACAAACCCGTGAACTGTTCTCGGCCAGTACGGCTGTAGGTTCAAAATAATAGCCTGATGAAAATCCATCAGCGGCTTTGCCGCCCACTAATATTTCTGCGCCTTCTGATTTTGCTATGTCAACATACGACAACACTTTTTCATAATGCGAGGCGAACGCGAGTGGTCCGACTTCAACATCACTATCAAAAGGATTGCCGACTTTTACATTGGCTAACCGCTGCGTGAACTTATCGATAAATTCATCAGCAATGGAGTCATGCAGCAATATTCTTGAGCCTGCTAGACATTGCTCGCCATTGCCAGCCAGAATTGCTATTAGCGAGCCATCGATAGCGTCATCAAGGTTGGCTTCAGCGGTGACGATGTTGGCAGATTTCCCACCAAGTTCCATGCCTACTTTTTTCAGCGTCTGGGAGGCAGATGCCATAATGGCTTTACCCGTTCCGCTGCCTCCTACAAACCCAATGACATCGACATCAGGATGTTCTACTAGTGATTGTCCAGTGATATGGCCGCGTCCATTCACCAGATTAACCACACCGGGCGGTATGCCAGCCTGATTAATTATTTCTACAAATCGTTGCAAGGTATACGGTGAATACTCCGAAGCTTTAATAACGACCGTATTGCCAGTAGCCAGTGCTGCAGCCAGCTTCATTGAAACCAGAACTGTCGGCGCATTCCAGGGCGAGAGTAAGGCACAAACACCAACGGGTTCATGGGTCACGATAGAAAGGTAATTTCTGGTTTGGGTGTAGGCTTCACCACCCAGAGTGCCGGCTACTTCGATAAAGAATTCGAAATTTTCTACGGTTCTGGGCATGTGCATTGCTTGCAAACCACCCAGTGGGATACCAACTTCAAATGCCTGGATTGCCGCTAATTCATGGGAGTGCTCTCGGATCGCATCACGAGCTTTATAGAGTATTGCTTTTCTTTCAGTGTGAGATAAATACTGCCAGTCAGTGTGATCAAACGCATGCCGTGCTGCAGCTACGGCGGCATTGACTTCGCTTGCGTCGCTCTCTTGCACTGCATAGGTTTCTTCCGCATTGATAGGGCAGACAGACTGGAGTTTAAAGGCTGATGCGTCATGCGACTGGGTATTACCGTCTATGACCGCTGTGACGGTTTCCGGTAAGTGAATCTGGTGTTGTTTAATGAGATCGCTGACATTTGGTATCTCATGCTGATTGTCGGTCATGCCGGTATCCGTTAAACGATTGCAGTAGCATCCGCCAGACTACTGTGCATTGATTGTTGTAGCAAATATTCTCTGCGTTTTTCTGCATTCTCATGCATCTCGCGCATCATGGCCAGGCGCATCTTTTGGCCATGCTCTTTGCCATGCTCAAGTATGGCTTTGTTTTGTTTGGTCTGAGCCTGAATAAAATTGTGGGTAATGATGCGACGCTGTCGGTCATATAATTCAAACAAGGAGTCATCATGACTGTCTTTTAAGCAGGTGATGATTTTGTCGGTCAGATTCCAGGCATCATGGATACCACTATTCATACCGAAACCACCCAGAGGGTTGTTCAAGTGTGCGGCATCACCGACCAGAAATACCCGTCCATGACTGAAATTTTTTGCCACCCTTTGATGTACCCGGTAAATGGTTCGGTGTTCAGTCACCACTGAGGGATCATCAATTATTCGATCAAATACCCCTTCTTTGTATTCGTCGGATAGTAAGTATTCATCTGAATCTGATTCTTTTGCTGGTACTAATATACGCCACACACTGGGTACACGCAGCAACACCATCCACTCACTGGGGTCGGAGACGTAATTCACATAGGCAATGTTCGGTATGAAATCTGCGAGTTCTTTTTTAGTGGACAGACAAAGAAATTTTTCCGGATAGGTAAAGCCTTCGAATTCAACGCCTAGCCATTTACGCACAGTAGAGCTGCCACCATCAGCAGCGACTAAATAATCTGCTTCGAGCGTTGTAATATCAATACCTGTTTCAAACGATGCGGTGACGTTATTGTCGCGTTGCTCAAAATGAACCAGTCGATGGCCAAACAAAACGGTAGCATTTTCATGTGCTTCCAGTTTCTCGGCAACTAGCGATGCCATAACATGTTGTTCGCATTGCACACGATAGGGAAAGTCGGTGACATCTGCAATTTCTGCCAGGTCAAATTCCAGTATCTCACCAGTGCTACGCTCGCGAAAATGATAGAGGGGTGAGACCAGTCCTCTATCGATAATTTCTTGTACCAGTCCGACTTCGTGCAGCATTTCCAGAGTCGGGGAGTGGAAGGTAGAAGCACGCAGATCCTGGGCGCAATTCATACCTGCCTCACACAATGTCACCTTGACACCAGCCAGTGCTAATCGATAGGCAGCAAGTGTCCCTACCGGGCCACCGCCTACAACAATGACGTGCTTGTTCTTCAATTCTTGAATCTTCCCTTTGCTCTAGAGCATCGTACCGGAGCTGACATTTGAGGTAGTGTTATATACGATTATGGTTTCATCTGGTGAAATCTCAGTGTACTCTTGTGGTCAATAACTTGGAGCTGTTATTTTTACTGTGTAATTTATCCAATCAAAATCATGAGATACAAGTATGAGTAACAAAGAAGAATTAACTGGAAGAATACATGAGCTACTGGCTGGTCATGATTTCACGACCGTATTGCCAGAAGCTAAAAGTAAAGAGTTGAAAAAGACCCTGGATGAGTTAATTCCTTTTTCACCGGTACCGGATCCAATGGATAACCAACATGCGGCGGAAGGTGTATGGGAGTGTAACTATGCTAATTTCGGGGTCAAGCACGCAGCCGAGCAGCCGATGTTGCACCGCTCCAGTTTAGCCAAACAAAGTTGGAATAATTTGCCTAATATACCCGCAGATATGATTGATATCCGACAGGAAATATTAGCCAGCACCAAGGCCTACAATAATGTGGTTAAACTTCGAAGTACCACCTCTGATTGTGAAGCCGTGATCGTTCTTTACGGTACCTATTCAGGTGATGAAGAAAATCGCACGCGATACTCAGTGGCTTTCTCAGAAGTTTCATTAGAGCCAGTAGCTGGTGATAGCGAGGCTGATTTGCGTTCTGGATTCGGAATTGAGGATGATGTGCCACTACGGACCACATTTAATCCGCCAAAACTCCATTCAGATATTGTCTATGTTGATGACAGATTGAGAATCAATTACGGCAGCCTTGGTGGGTATTATGTGAATACCAAGATTGATGAAGCAGGTTATTCAATAGATCATCCATGAGGTTAACTAGTGCCAACTGATCCGGAAGCTCGTTCAGAGTTAACCATAAGAGCCTTAAGCAGGGGCTTACGTTTGCTTTCTGTCTTAAATTCTCGTGGTGAAGCCAGCCTTGCTGATCTTGCTAAAGAAACCGGCTTACCCAGACCTACAGCCTATCGGTTGTTGCAGAGCTTGTTGGCAGAAAACTACATTACCAAAGACGAGGTGTTAAGCACCTATCATCCAGCGCCACGTTGTTGTTCATTGAGCAGTGGATTCATGGAAGATGCCTGGTTACTTGAACACACCCAAGAGGATTTGAACAAGCTTGGTGACGAGCTGATCTGGCCAATATCTATTGCGACCAATGCAGGCACACGCATGATCGTGCGTAAGAATACTGACATTGAGAGTCCCTTGGCAGTGCGCAAGTTTATGCCTGGTACATCATTGGGATTGTTGGAAAGTGCCTCAGGGAAACTCTTTTTAGCCTTGTGTACAGCAGCCAGAAGATCAAAATTAGTTAAAATAATTTCTGCTTCTTCTGACCCTATACTAAAGACAGAAAGCGATCGCGCCAGACTGGACAAGTTATTGGAAAAAATCAAGGCTGAAGGTTATGCCACCCACACCAAGCCAGGCAAGTACAGTGAAGCCAGAGCTATTGCAGTTCCAATTAAAGTGGAGCGGAAGGTCATAGCCACCTTAACCATCAGATACGCAAAAACCGCCGTGAGTAACAAGCGAGCAGAAAAAGAATTTCTACCTTTGATGTTTGAAACAGCACGGAAGATCGGCATAAAAATAAGTGCGGATCAACGCTCTTTACCTGCGTTCGGCTTGGGGGAATAAGACGGTACTACTTAGCGTTATCTAGCACCATATTCACCATTATAGAATCATCAAAACTGAAGCTGACCTGTCCTGTTCTTACAATAACCAGGTCTTCAGACGGGACTATATAAACACGCTGTCCACCAAAGCCATCAAAGAAGACTACATCATCAGCGAGATAGGGTGCGCTATGAGTTACAGCCACAGAAGTGTTGGGCCCATACTCCCGGCTTCCATCTTCTGGCGCATTAAGCCATACGCCAAGGCCGTACAACTTATTTGATGCAGCCGGTGTGGTCAGGATTGAAATGGCCTCTGCTGGCACAATTTGTTTTCCATTGAGCATGCCCCCGTCTTTTATTAGCAAGCCAATCTTGAGCCAATCACCAGCACTAGCTTGCATGCCCGCATAAAAGCGGGGTACGCCGTTATCAGTGCCACTCGATAGCCATGCATCTCCGGCACCAATTGGTTGCCAGATTTTTTCAGACAAGTATTCGGCGTAACTTTTGTTGAATGCTTTGTTTACATAACGACGAATAACTGCACCGGCAACCTGGTAGTTGATAGTCGCATACTCAAACCCCAGGCCTTGATCATCGACAGGGTTTGAAAGTGCCGCCTTTTCAATATCATCACCAATCAGTATTTCCATGGTGCGAAAATCAGGTTTGCTCATTGAAACGACTTTAAGTGGCGTCGAATGCTGAAGTAGTTCTCTGAGTGTAATGTTGCCTCGCGGATCATCCTTCCACTCGTCGAGTATTACTGAAGCCGGATCATCCAGTGACAATGTACCCTCGGCGTGTAAAGTTGCCGCCATCAGCCCGGTAATGGATTTGTTCATCGAGTAAGAAGCGGTGACAGCATTACGATCCATGCTGTCGGCATAATGTTCCAGTTGTATCTCGCCGTTTTGCCAAACCAGCAGGCTGAGTCCTTTTTCTTCAAGGTGGTAGTCGAGCAGGTTGTTTGTGGTTGCTTCACTTAATTCTGAGTTTTCAGCGATAGATAAAAACGAGTCATCGCGATTGCCGGCTACTGGAGTTACCGAGGTTTCCCATTCGCGCACATTATCCGTACGCATATTGCCCATGTTGGTCAAGTTGCTGACCATGGTCCAGTTCAAGGCTGAAAAAATTATTATGCTGACGATTATCAGCAACATCAGCAGGCCGATAATTTTAAGTAACTTCTTAAGTAGCTTCATTTTTGCTTGGGTCTCTTAGTTCATGCCGCGCAGTATGGTATTAGGCAGGTAGGTGTTATCCCATTCTGGTTCTGTACGTGCTCTGCCTAACGCTGTGCGTAAAATCACCAGTTCTTTTGAAGGAATGATATACACCACTTGATTTCGGTTGCCGTCAAACAACACCAGATCATCGGCCAGATAGGGTTCACTATGGAACACTTTTAAATTCTCTGGAGTGGTCTCATGATTGGCGTAACCACGGCGCTCAACATATGGGTGTCCTAAATAAATTCCCATGCCGGTATATTTGTTGTTAGGGCTGGGAGAGCTGATTCGTTCTACGTAACCTTCGGGTAAAATTCTCTTGTTGTTCCAGATGCCATCTTGTAGCACCAGTATTGCCAAGCGCAAATAGCTTTCTGCCGGAAGTAGCATGCAGCAGCCTGAATGTGCTGTGCCGCCAGGGCGGTTAACAAATACTTCACCGCCTTTCGCGCCTATCGGTTTTAATAATGAATCTCCAACCCAGTCGCCGTAGCGTTGCTTGGTAGCACGTTCAAGAATTAATGCGATTATCTCGCCATTCGCATTGGAGTATTCGTAACGCGAGCCTGGTTCATCTGTTAAAGGGTATTCATGCAAGATGACTTCGGTGTGGCGCGGATGCAAATAAGCTCGATTAAGAATGTCATCTGCAGTGGTTGCCAATGCCTGCGGAAGCAAGCCACTACTCATGGATAAAAAATGATTCAGTTGAATTTTACTTTTATCCGTATCTTTCCATTCGGGTAGATGATTGGTAACCGGTATATCCACATTTTCAACATATCCGTTCTGAATCGCGGTGCCAACAGACGCAACTGATATAGGCTTTGCTAATGAATATGAGGTGAGCAAGGAATCAGCGGTAATATCGCCAAAGTATTTTTCGGCAATGATTTCGCCCTTATGCCAGACAATAAATGACGCTGAATTATTAACCTCGGCATAAGCAAGAGCATCATTGAGTGCGTCCTGAGATATCGCGGTACTATTGAAGTTGCGCGGTAATGGTTCATAGTCAGTAGCACCAATTACGGGTTCAAGATTGTCATAGGGAGGTACATTACCAGTGGTTCTTATAGCTTCTCTTAGAGCCTCGAAACGTTGCAGATATTTTGCTTCATCGGCAGCACTGAAAGGAGGAAGAGTCGGATCGTTAACAGGTGTTGTTGAGCAAGCCTGAACCAAAACCAGGTTCAACAATATGAGAACAACTGCTGCGCTGGTTATCATGAGTTTGTACATCGCGATCTCCTCTAAATATTATTTTTTTGTAATACCGAAGATTGTAGCAGTTTCAATGTTTCGTCTGGCGGTCTGGGTGGGTAATTTTTAAGAATCAATACATAGTCAGGGTTTAACTAAATTAAACTCTCTTCTTGAGTTAGAATGCCATTTCAAACAGATCATCGGAGAGTACATATGTTGAATATATTCCAACAAGCTGAACACGCCATGCTGCCTAAAATGACAGCAGAAGAACGTTCACGACAAGAGTTCGTAAAGTCGTTTAAACAACATATTCAATCCAACTTTGTACCTGCAGTGACCTCGGCCTATTTCAATCGTGCGGTACCAGCCTATGTGCAAGAAAAGGGTAAAGAGCCGAGTGATTATCGGGAGGCGCGTACAGCATTTGAAGATGACCCGTTGTTTCAGTTCTATCTCTCCTCACAGCGGGTTAGTCAGGAGCTAATGTGGTTTGGTGTAAATGAGTCTATTACGCGTCAATTGGATGACATGAATGACCAGGCAGAAAAGTTACCAGCTACTGGTGGAACGTTGGAAGTTGATCCGGATTTTGATGTTCCTAAGTACGTATCTTCATTGGACATTCATTGTATGCCCGGTGGTTATGTGGGTAAGGACGATAGTGATGCTTTGCACGCAGGTGCGTTATATGACCGCGGTGTGTATTTATATGCTATGGGTTATATGGGTCCCAATAACGACGATATGGGTCGCTCTGTCTGTAACTATATCAAGCGTAAACTCACGGACTTTAAACCAACAAAAATTCTCGATATTGGTTGTACCGTTGGACATTCGACCTTGCCCTATGCCGAGTTGTTTCCAGATGCAGAAATAACGGCAATTGATGTGGCTGGCTCCTGTGTAACTTATGCCCATCACCGCGCAGAAGCGATGGGCTTGCCGGTACATTTTAAACAGAGAAATGCTGAAGCGACGGGTTTTGAAGATGAAAGTTTTGATCTGGTGGTCTCTCACATCTTGCTGCATGAGACGTCTAAAAAAGCCATGCCAAAAATCTTTAACGAGTGCCATCGCATTCTCAAGCCAGGCGGGCTAATGATTCATGCTGATTTACCGCCGTTTGAAAACATGGATGTTTATACTCAGCTCATACTCGACAATGAAACTTGGTACAACAACGAGCCGTTTTGGAGTGCGATGCGTGAAATGGATCAAATCAAGCTGGCTACCGATGCCGGTTTTGCCAAAGAAAACGTCTACTTCGATACAGCAGGTATGGCAATAATGGAGATGGCCAGGCAGGCTGAGCTGGATGTTGCTGATGCTGTCGAGGAGCTGGAAGATCGAGAGTTCACCGCGGGAGAGTATGCACCTGGTGGTGGTTGGGAAGTCTTGATAGGTAAGAAATAAACAGTGCTGGACGAGAGGTTAATATGAAAGTAGAAAATATAATTAAAGGTAAGCGTCCGGAAATGTTTGAGACGCCCGGTGTTGATTACCTGGTTCACATGGTGATGGTTTTGACGCAGGAGTTAAATGTTGCCAATGACCAACTGGATACCCTGAAAAGGGTACTGGTTGAGAAAGAAGTGCTGGGTGTGGACGAGTTGGAACAGTTTATGCCTGATCAGGAAGCACTGGAGCAACGGGAGACGCGCCGACAAACTATGCTGGACACCTTGTTCGCCGTTGCTTATCAGGAAGCTGCAGAGATTGAGCGTAAAGACAGCAAACAAAAATTTCATCAAACCATCAAAGATATCGCCAGTGAGTAAAGCCGGTCTCGTAACAGATATCGGACTGAATGAATGAGCAACAACAATGAGCTGCCAATAGCGATCATTGGGGCAGGCATAGGGGGGTTGACCCTCGCGCTGTCACTACTTAAACAAAATAAAAAAGTTCGGCTTTTCGAGAAAGTATCAGAGTTCGCCGAAATTGGAGCTGGTCTTTCCTTGGCGCCTAACTGTTCTAAGGTTTTTGATCGTCTCGGTGTTTTGAAAAAAATAGCAGTACTTTCAGACACGCCTCAAAACGGATATATCACGCTCGGTGATAGCGGGGAGAGAATTCACAATACGCCGTTTTCAGAAATCGAAAACATATTCGGCTACCCGTATTATCAAATCCATCGGGCACGCTGCCATCAACTGCTGGTTGATGAAGTGCTGGCGCATGACCCTGATTGTATTTTCATGAATGCCGAGCTGATGGCGATTAATGAAACAGAAGATCAGATAACGCTCGAATTCATTCAGCACGAAGATCAAAGTGTTGCCTGTGTTATTGGTTGTGACGGAGTGAGGTCGGCAGTCCGTAAATTGTATTTCGATGAGACCAAGCCGCGCTTTACCGGTTACGTTGCCTGGCGAGCGTTAGTACCAATGCAAAACATCGATGCAGAATATCAGCAGCCAGTGTCGTTTGTGAATTTGTTGCATCAGCGTCAGTTCGTTCACTACCCGCTGAATCTTGGTGAATACCTCAATATTGCGGCTTTCGCAGAACAGGACTGGCAGATTGAAAGCTGGACTGAGCCTGCAGACATTGAGGAGATGCACAGTGTGTATTCCGATTTCAGGCCTTCTATTCATACCTTGATTGATGCTATTGACCCGGCACATTGTTTCAAGTGGGCGTTGTATGATCGAGACCCCATGGATGTTTGGTCCAAAGATCGTATTGTACTAATGGGCGATGCAGCACATCCTATGTTGCCGTATTTAGGGCAGGGTGCTGCGATGGCGATTGAAGATGCCTGGTATCTCGCACAAGCAATTGCTAACTACGACGATTACGCAACGGCATTTGCAGCATTCCAGCGAGCCAGAAAGTCCCGCACCGACTGGGTCCTGCAAGAGTCTCGAGCAGCGGGTGAGCGTTTTGCTACCCAGACGCCGTCTGCCGAAACTTATGCCGACGATAAAGCTATGTCGACCAAGGTGATGTTTGGTTTTGATCCGATTACAGAATGCGAGCATGCCTACGCTAGCTCAGCTTGATACTCTTTTTGCCAAACCAGGCAATCAAAAAAGCACTGGCAAAGGGAAGCACCCGTTCGGCAAAATCCCCAGGCGCATCGGGAGCCATGTAGAACCCAATTGCAAAGACAAAGCCAACACAAATAGACGATGTTTTTACGCCGGTAGGCAATACATAACCAGCTAAACGAAGCGCCACGACCGGACCAAATGCTGCGCCCAATGCTGTCCAGGCAAACAAGGCGCGACTAAAAATAGCTTCAGGTGCCAACAACGTGATCAGTGTGGCGGCGAATACCATCACGATCACTGCGTATCTTGAGAGAGTTAATGGTGACACTTTGAAGCGTTCGTTTAGTTTCAGGTCGTGACTCAATACAGATGCACTCACTAACAATTGGCTGTCAGCAGTGGACATGATCGCTGACAGAACTGCTGCGATTATGATGCCACCAACAACTGGGTGAAACAGTTCAGTGGTCAGGATAAAAAATATGTTCTCCGGGTTGTCATAATTTGCCTGCATTGCGATGCCTGAGAGGCCGACAATAAATATTCCCAGCTGAACAACCAGAAACCATGCGACTGTTATTTTTCTGCCTTGTCGAATAGCGGCGTCATCTCGTATAGCCATAAACCTGACCAGCATATGGGGTTGACCCAATGGTCCGAGACAAACAGCCAGGTTACCCACGATTACTCCCACCGCCATTAATCCAAAATTTTGTCCGGTTAGGTGCAGTTGCTGTGTGGATGCAACTTGTTGTAATGAGCTGACGAGTTCCAATGGACCGCCAATGTGTATCAAGGCTGCTACTGGAAGCGCCATTGCAGCAAAAGCCATAATCACACCTTGCACGGCATCGGTAACACTGACCGCCCAGAAACCTCCGAGCATAGTGTAAATGGCAATAATAACAGCGCCGATAATGACGCCTTGTGCTACCGGCATATTAAAAGAGGTTGAGAATAAATTACCCGCACCTTGAAATTGGGCGGCAACATAGAGTGCAAAGGAAATTAAAATAACAACAGCACAAATAGTGGTTAATAATTGTCTGCCGTTACCGCTGCTATCGTGACAAATAAAATCAACCAGCGTCAAGTCATCTTGTTCCAGCGACAACTTGCGTAACTTTGGTGCTACCCAAAACCAGGCAATCAACATACCAAAGAAGCTTCCTAGCAAAAGCCAAATCGCCGAGATGCCGATTAAAACAACGACCCCGCTAAAGCCTAATAGTTGCCACGCCGATGATGAGCTGGCCGAATAGCTCAATGCACTAACGAATGGGCCCATCTTTCTTCCACCTAGAAAGAAATCCTTTTGATCCTTAACCCTTTTTTGTGCCCAAAAGCCAATCAATAAAAGCAATGCTTTATAGGCAATCAAAACGATAAGTATGTAATTGGCTTGGCTCATAAATTTAAGCTTCAGATTTTTCTTGCTAGCTTACTATACGTCTGGTGCGTGTTGATATTGAATATCTGCATTATTACTAAGCGTCTATACTCTTTATAATGGCTCTCGCCTAATGAAACTCAATAATGATTCCAACATTGTCTGGCTTGAATTTGGCAAGCTGTAATAAAGTACGCCACAATAATCGATGACATATACTATCACTTCAATTTCAGGAAACTAAAAAAACATAATGGAAAAAGTTTCACAAAAAATACGATTAAGCTGGGGTAGTGGGGCCTTAGGTGTGGCTATCTTGATGAATGTAATCGCATTCGTTGCGGTCTTTTTCATGGTGCAAGTACTCGGGATTAATCCGGCGCTGGCGGGAACCCTGGTTTTTATTTCCAAAGTGGTCGATATCATTACCGACCCGATTGTTGGGCGTTGGAGTGACCAATACAAAACCGATGGTAGTCGCAGACGACCGTTTATGTTTTATGGTGCTTTCATTTCAGCCGGCTCATTTGCCATGATTTTTACGACACCGGAATTTTCCAGTCAATGGCTTACCGCAAGTTACATGCTATTGGCGCTAGTTATCTATACGCTGGGTTACACACTCTTTAATCTTACCTACTTGTGTATGCCAGCAGAAATGACGGACGATTATCATGAGCGAACAGAAATACATGGCTACCGCATGTACTTCGTTGCAATAGGTGGTTTACTGGCTCAAGCAGGTGTACCGCCATTACAGCAATGGCTAGGGGCGGATAAGGCCGAGACATATGTGATCATTGGAGTAGTAGGCGGGCTAGTGATTTTGGCATCAATGCTTAGCGCCTATTACGGCACGGCTAACGCCAGATACACGACGGCAGCAATTGAAAAAACAGACTTTATGAAAGAGTACTCTCGAGTCCTTAAAAATCGTCATTTCTTGAGAGTATTGGGCATCAAGGCGTCTCAACTTTTTGGTGTCGCAGCCATTTCAGTTTCCACATTATTTTTCTTTAAAGATCTGTTGCAGGCGAGTTTGAATATTCTAGCGCTGGTCGGTGTTGTTTCATTTTTCTTTAC